>JAEELC010000055.1 GCA_016288675.1 Acholeplasmatales bacterium
GAAGAGTTTGTTAAGAACTATGATGAAATGTTAAGAAACACATGTAAGATGGATGTAGAAGATGTAGCCGCTACTATGGGTATTGATATTACTAAGAAGAGTTTCTGGTTGTCAAGCTTACATCAAGTTGAAGATGATATTAAAGAATTTAAATCATTATTAAAAACTTGTAAGAAAATTTAAATTAATTGTGCCACTTATAGTGGCATTTTTTTGTAGCTTTTGTAAATAAATGATATAATATAACAAAAAATAAAAAAAGATCAAATCTTATTAACTAATTGGAATAATGCTTCATATATAAATGTTGAAGAAGTTAAAGAAGGTACAATTGAGTACTTAAATCTTTTACATACGCGAGTTAAGGTCATAGATAAAGGGTAAATTAACTTAAATGAATATAAAGTAACTACGAGGATTATTGACGATAAAGAAGTTAACGGCTATGAAAAATATGTTGATAATACATATTTCTTTTATTATTTCGATGATGATTTATATATAGATTCTGATATGTGTAGATTATCATTTAGAACAGG
Source organism: Acholeplasmatales bacterium (assembly GCA_016288675.1). Classification (GTDB taxonomy): domain Bacteria; phylum Bacillota_I; class Bacilli_A; order Acholeplasmatales; family Anaeroplasmataceae; genus JAEELC01. The sequence goes on from JAEELC010000055.1 coordinate 540, forward strand.
TGAAGATTTTTATTTACCAATTATGTATATTGATTCTTTAAGTCAACATAGTATGTATTATTTTGAATTTTTATCTAAATATTGATTTATATTTAAAAGAAGGAACAATTACTGGTCTTTTATACTTGCAATTGTTTTTTATAGCTTAGGATTATTTAGATTGTTAAAAAAGGATATTTAATTTTTTTGATTTGTTAAAATATAAGAATAAATTGAATAAAGAAAATGTTAGTAGACAAAAAATGTTTACTAACATTTTTCTTTTATATAAAGGATTTTTTTATTAATTTATTTGTATATTTAATTATGCTATGTTATAATCAAAGATGTATGAAAACGTTTTTATTGAAAATAAAAAAGTGAAAGATTAGAAGCGATACAAAAGAAACAAAAAGAAAATTTTTATATATAGGAGTGATACAATGGAAGATATCAAAGATTTAGGTATCAAAGAAGTAAATGAAGCTGTAGAAAAAGCCTTGAAGTGCTTAAATGAATATGCATCATTTACACAAGAAAAGATTGATTACATTGTTGCAAAGGCAAGCGTTGCAGCACTAGACCATCATGGTATTTTAGCTAAGATGGCTGTAGATGAAACAAAACGTGGTGTTTTTGAAGATAAAGCCACTAAGAATTTGTTTGCTTGTGAATATGTTGTTAATAATATGCGTGGTTTAAAGACTGTTGGTGTTATTGATGATGATCCTGTTACAGGTATTACAACAGTTGCAGAACCTGTTGGAGTTGTTGCTGGTTTAACTCCAGTTACTAATCCAACAAGTACAGCTATTTTTAAATCCTTAATTTGTTTAAAGACAAGAAACCCAATTATTTTTTCTTTTCATCCACTAGCTTTGAAGAGTTCAATTGAGGCTGCACGTATTGTTCGTGATGCAGCAATAAAAGCTGGTGCTCCAGAAAATTGTATTCAATGGATTGAACATCCATCAATGGAAGCTACTAGTGCATTAATGAATAATCCTGGTGTTGCTACAATTCTAGCTACTGGTGGTAATGCTATGGTTCGTGCTGCTTATTCATGTGGTAAACCAGCTCTAGGTGTTGGTGCAGGTAATGTTCCAAGCTATATGGAAAAGTCATGCAATATGCGTCAAGCAGTTAATGACATTGTTATGTCAAAAGCTTTTGATAATGGTATGATTTGTGCTAGTGAATCTGCTGCATTTATAGATAAAGAAATATATGATGCTGCTATTAAAGAATTCTTAAGCTATGGAGTGCATTTATGTACAAAAGAAGAAAAGAAGAAATTAATTGAATACATGTTTGGTGTAAAGACTCAATCTGAATATGCAAATGCTAGACTTAATAGTGATGTAGCAGGTAAAAGTGCATATGTTATTGCACAAAATTCAGGCTTTGAAGTTCCAAAAGATACTAATATTTTAATGTGTGAATGTGAAAATGTTGGTGTAGAGGAACCAATGAGTAGAGAAAAATTATCTCCTGTACTTGCTGTTTATAAAGTTAATGATTGGCAAGAGGGATTTGCTAAATCAAAAGCTATGGTTGAATTTGATGGATTAGGTCATTCTGCTGCTATTCATACTAGTGATAAGGATTTATCTGTTAAATTTGGTGATTTAATTCCTGCTATTCGTATTATTGTAAATTCGCCATCTACATTTGGTGGTATTGGTAATGTAGATAACTCATTCATTCCATCTCTAACATTAGGTTGTGGTTCTTATGGACACAATTCTGTTAGTGGTAATGTGTCTGCAGTTAACTTATTAAACTATAAGAAAGTAGGTCAAAGAAGAAATAATATGCAATGGTTTAAGGTTCCATCAAAGATTTATTTTGAAAGAAATTCAATTGAATATTTACATCAAATGAAGGAAATGCATAGAGTAATCATTGTTACTGACCGTTCTATGGTTGATTTAGGTTATGTAAATAAAGTTACAGAACAATTTGCACTTCGTTCAACTCCTGTTCAATATCAATTATTCTGTGATGTTGAACCAGATCCAGATATTGAAACAGTTTACAATGGTGTTCAATTAATGAACTCATTTGCACCAGATACTATTATTGCTCTTGGTGGCGGTTCTGCAATTGATGCAGCTAAAGGTATGTGGTTATTCTATGAACATCCTGAAGTTGATTTCAATGACTTGAAGCAAAAGTTTATGGATATTAGAAAACGTGCATTTAGATATCCTGAATTAGGTAAGAAAGCTAAGCTAGTATGTATACCTACAACAAGTGGTACAGGTAGTGAAGTAACTCCTTTTGCTGTAATCAGTGATAAGAAAAATAATAAGAAATATCCGCTTGCAGATTATTCTTTAACTCCAACAATTGCTATTGTTGACCCTGAATTTGCAATGAGTCTTCCAAGAAGTGTAACAGCAGATACAGGTATGGATGTTTTAACCCATGCTACTGAAGCATTTGTTTCTACTATGGCTAGTGATTATACTGATGGACTTGCAATTCAAGCAATCACTATGGTATTTAAGTATTTAAAATCAAGCTATGATAATGGTAAATTTGATCCAGAAGCTCGTGAAAAGATGCATAACGCATCTTGCTTAGCAGGTATGGCTTTTGCTAATGCCTTCTTAGGTATTAACCATTCACTTGCTCATAAACTTGGTGCATATTATCATATTCCACATGGAAGATTGATTGCAATTTTACTTCCACATATAATCCGTTACAATGGTCAAAAGCCAAAGAAACTTTCCACTTGGCCTAAATATAATTACTATAAGGCTGATGAGAAGTATTGCATGATTGCAAGACTTCTAGGTCTTCCTGCTCAAACAGTTGAAGAAGGTGTTGAAAGCTATGCTAAGGCATGTGGTGAATTAGGTAAATCTATTGGCATTAAGATGAATCTAGAAAGTCAAGGAATTGATAGAGATGACTTTATGAGTAAGATAGAAGAAATTGCTTATCTTGCATATGAAGATCAATGCTCTCCAGCAAATCCACGTGTACCTGTTGTAGAAGATATGATTGAAATATTAAAGAAAGCTTACGATACTAAAGAATTCTTATAATTATGAAATTGGCTGTGTTAAAAATCACAGCCTTTTATTTTTTTTAAAATTCTATTAAAACTAGACCTTATATTATATTTTTATTAATAATTTTATGATAAAATAATAATACCTACGTATGAAAGGGAAATTGTTTGTTATGAGTAGAGATTTTGATAGATTTTATTTTGTTTCAAGCTTTGATATTTTAAACCCATATTTAGGATTTGTTGAGGCTAAAGTCTATAAAGAGGATAATAATATTTATGTAAAGCTTATTTTGTTAGGAGTTTGTAAAGATGAAAACTCTAAATATAAGAATATAGGATTAAATATTGCAGCTATAACTAAGTTTGAAACAACAGTGGATCAAAAGATATTTACAAATTTATTAAAAAATGATGAATCTGTTTTAGAAGAAGCTATTAAAGCTTTGGAGGAAGCAATTAATTATAAAGAAAAAGAAATTAAAGAAAGGGTAACAAGGATTAAATGGGAAAAATAGAAGAAACCTTAAATAAACTTAATATTGAAGATAAAATAAGATTAACTTATGGTTCTTCTTATTGGAAAAGCTCAAGTGTTGATAATTTAATTCATAAGAAAATTATTACAGATGGACCTCATGGTATTCGTCTTCAAGAACATGATTTAGGTAAAATGCTTATATATGAGTCATATAAGAGTTATGCGTATCCAAGCTTATCATTACTTGCGAATTCTTTTGATCCTCATCTTTTAAAAGAAGTAGGATATATGATAGGACTTGAAGCCAATTCTATGGGAGTTTCAATGGTTCTAGGACCAGGTGTAAATATTAAGAGACATCCAAGAAATGGGAGAGCTTTTGAATATTTTTCAGAAGATCCTCTTGTTTCAGGTAGACTTGCATATGAATATATTAGAGGGGTAGAGAAAGCTGGTGTTGGAGCTTGTGTTAAGCACTTTTTTGCAAATTCACAAGAAAAGAATAGATTAATCTCTAATTCAGTTATTGATCAGAGAACTCTTCATGAATTATATTTATCTCCGTTTGATATTGCATTAAAGGCTAAACCTAGTGCGGTAATGGCTTCATACAATAGAGTTAATGGTAAATTTATGGCCGAAAATAAATTATATTTAAATACATATTTACGCCATGAACAAAAATTTAAAGGCTTTGTTATATCTGACTGGGGAGCTGTGTCTAATCCTATAAATTCCTTAAAAATGGGATTAAATTTAGAAATGCCTGGTTCTGATTTTTCGAGAAACGCATTTATATATGATGCATATTTAAATAATGAAATTAGTGAAAGAGATATTAATAAAGCGTTAAAACCTGTTTTAAAATTTTTATTAAAAGAAAATAAAAAGAAAAAATTTGATGCCATAAAATGTGAAAAATTAATTTTAAAAGCGGCAGAAGAATCTGCTGTATTATTAAAAAATAATAATTTCTTACCAATTAAAAAGAAAGATAAAGTTTTAATTGTAGGTGGATTCTTTAATAATCCTCGCTATGGTGGTTCTGGTAGTTCAAAGGTTAATCCAATTAAGATAGTTAATGGAAATGAAGCTTTTAAAAAATCTAAATTTTTTTATGAATTTGTTGAAGGCTTTGATACATATGGACATATTACTGATTTATCTAAAGCCTTAGAAAAGGCTAAAGCTTTTGATAAAGTATTAGTATTTACAGGACTTCCTGTTGATAAAGAGAGCGAAGGTGTTGATAGGAACACTTTAAATTTACCTAATGATTATGTTTTAGCTATTAAAGAATTAGCTAAGGTTAATTCTAATATTGGTGTAATTCTTGAATGTGGTTGTGTTACAAATGTTAAAGACTATATAAATAAAGTAGATGCAATACTTTATGCTGGCCTTGCCGGAAGTATGTCTGGAGTAGCTATATTTAATATTATAAGTGGAAAAGTTAGTCCATGTGGAAAGCTTGCAGAAAGTTATGTATCTGAAGAAGATACATATTTAGGCTCAAGTTATCCTTCGAAGGATTTGAATATTAAATATACGGAAGGCCTATATGTTGGCTATCCATATTATTACATAAATAATATAACTCCATCATTCTCATTTGGACATGGTTTAACCTATGCTAAATTCTCTTATAATGCTATAGAGAATAATAAAAAGATTTTAATTGATATTACTAATAAGTCTACTAGTTCAAAGGAAATTTTATTCTTATTTGTAAGAGATAGTAGAAATTATATTAGACTTAAAGATTTTGCTAAAGTAATGGTTAAAAGAAATTCTTCTAATAAAATTGAATTTGAAATTAAAGATGAATATTTTAAGTTTTATGATGAAGAATCTAAGCGTTTTGTTCTTGGAAGTGGAAAGTTTGATGTATTAATTGGAACTAGTATTGATAACATTATTTATAAAAAGAGTGTATCTATAAAAGGTGAAAAGAAATACTTGCATCCTGAATTTGATTTGCAGTTAACGCGTGGTTTATTTAGAAATAGTGGACCAAGTCAAAACTCTACTTTACATGATTTAGAGAAATATCCTCATTTTGATGAATTGAAGGAACGACTTTTAGGTGACGAAGATAATGGCTCAGTTACAGATCCTTTCTTAAGAGCACAAATATTGGGCACATATAGTGAAAACCCAGTTAGGTTTAATACTCTTTATGTGGATAAAAATTTCTCCATTTATGAGATGTATGGATATATATCATTGCTTAAAGGTGATAATGAGAAAGCAAAATATTTTTTTGAGCGCAAAAATAATCTTTTAAACAAAGACAAAAAATAATAATTGTGGTAAAATTCTAATAAAGAGGTATTCGAAATATGAAAAAAAATAGTTTATTTATTCATATCATTTTATTTTATGTTTTAGCATTTATATGCTTCTTTGTTTATGCTAAAACAAATACATATAATGATATATTAATTATTGAAAATAAAGAATTACTTAAAAACCTTATTATTTGGTTTGGCTCAGGTTGTTTATTTTCACTTATTTGTGCTATTCCTTTAGGTAGATTACCAAAGCAAAGTAATTCGAAAACAGACTGTGCTGTTATTGAAATCTTACTTATGCTTTGTGCAATTTTTGGAATTCAAATTCTTGCAACAACTGATATATTTGTAAGTGGTAAATTTTATGTTGAAAATTATGCACAATTCAACTATAAGTTCTTAACTTATGGTACTGTTGCATATGCTACTTTTATAGTTTCAGTTTTAGCTTTACATTATGTTGTTACATTAGTATTCTCAACTAATAGCATTCCTCAAAGTGAAACTAATGAACGTAAGAAATTCGCATTCGAAGGAGCAATTGTATCTACTTTTTGTGGTGTAGTTGCTACTTTAGTATATTTATATTTCAACAAGATTGATAAGAATTTTGCTAATTTAACTACAGATAGTGCTAATAATATCGCATATATTATTGTAAGTTCATTTGTATTATTATATTTAGTGACATTTACTAATATTTCTTTAAAGAAGAAGCAAATTCGTAATGCTGTCATCGCAACTTTTATTTTTGCAGCAGTAGCTATTGCATTTTTCTTTGGATTTAAGAATTTTGAAAAGGTAACTTATCATGAATTAACAGCTTTATTTATGTGTGGTGCTACTGGTTCTTTAATTGTATTATCACTTGCTGCATACATTTTACGTCCTTTTGTTAAATATATTATTAATGTAGGTAATAAGAACTCATTAGAGAATGATAAATATGCAACTAAGGAAGATTTTATCTTATTAACAGATGCTTTAAGAGAATCTAATAAGAGAAAAGAAAATGCTGTTTTAGAAAAAGAAGATTCATTAGAAGAACAAAGTGTTGAAACAAATAATGCTTACGAACCATATGATGATTCTAAATTAGTTAATGAAATTAATAAACTAAAAGAAGAAATTGATGAGCTTAAGAGACGTCGTCCTGTTTCAAGTGAAACAATCGCAAGAAATAACCTTGATAAGGATATGACAGACAAAGCTCGTTATGAAAGAGAACTTGTTACTACTTTACGTAAAGGCTTCAAGGCTAAATTAATTTCTGCTGAAGATCCATTAAAGAAGTGCTATTCTGATTTAATGAATTTAATTAATAATTATAAGAAAGCTAAAGTGCGTCATGCATTTGCTAAGGATACATTACATGTAGGTAGAGAAAATATTGCGTTTATTAAGATGAGCCCATCTGGCAAAAAGATGTATGTATTCTATGCTTTAGATAAGTCATATTTAGAAGGTAAGTATCACTTAAAGGATTTATCTGATAAGAAGAGCTATCAGGCAGCTCCATTACGCTTAAATGTTAAGTCAGAACGTTCTATGAAATACGCTCTTGAATTAATGGAAATTTTATTAAATGAAAAGGCTGTTCGTTATCAAAAAGATAAAGAGCCTATTGATTATACAGCAGAATTAAAGCCTATGACAGATGATGAATTAATTCAAGCTGGTTATATGAAGAAGCGTGTTGTAGAAAACACTTATTTAATCGAACCAGTATTTGAAGAAAATCCACATAAAAAGGAATATGAGGCTAGACATTCTTTAGAAGAAGATGAAGATGATACAGAGGAAGAGTTAGAAGACGACAAAGATGAGGAGTAATTAAATGAACAAGCTTTTGGTTCTAGATAGGGATGGAGTTGTTAATATTGAATACGGGGATGTTTACAAAGAAGAAGATTTTCGCTTTATGCCAGGAATCTTTGAACTTTGTAAAAAGTTTCAAGATAAGGGATATTTAATTGTTATTGCATCAAACCAAGCTGGCATTGCTAAAGGATTGTATACGATTGAACAATATAAGAATTTAAACTATTTTATGTTGGATGAATTTGAACGTAATGGTATTCACATTACTAAAACTTATGTTTGTCCACATAGAGATAGTGATAATTGTAATTGTCATAAGCCTAAGCCAGGTATGATTGTAGAAGCTTTAAAGGAATTTAATGCTTCTGCTAAATTATCTGTGGCTTATGGTGATAAAATGAGTGACATGGATGCTTATCATGCGGCAGGATTAACTAAGTTATTCTTTGTTCGTGGTGAGAATGCTGTTGAAAATCGTGACTACAAATTTACTGTTGTAGATTCACTAATTGAAGAGGAATA
>JAEELC010000056.1 GCA_016288675.1 Acholeplasmatales bacterium
TATCGAAAAATCTAAAGATGATGATATTCTTATCAATTTCTAAGGAGGTTTATTATGGAAAAGAATAAAAAAACCTTAGATGCGCCTATTAAATTAAAAGTTTTAGTTACTATTGTAAATCGTAAGAAGGCTGATTTTTATACATCAGTACTTGAAGGATTTGATGTTACTACAAGCCAAGTAATTTATGGTCAAGGGCTTGCAAGTAAACAAATCTTACAATATTTAGGTTTATCTAAAACAGATAAAGCTGTAATTATTTCAATAGTTAAAGAAAATAAGATTAAAGAAATTTTAGCTTCATATGAAGACAAATATTTTAAAGTAAAAGATAGTAATGGTATCGCTTTTACTATACCATTATCACAAATGATAGGTATTAATGCCTATAAATTCTTAAGTGGATTGGAGGATTAACATGGAAGATAAATCTAAATACGAATTAATATTAGTTATTGTTAATGTTGGATTTGCTGAAAGTGTTATGGATGCTGCTCGTAGTGCAGGTGCACGTGGAGGTACAGTTATTAATGCACGTGGTACAGCAAAAGAAGAAATGCTATCTCGCTTTAAAGTCTTTATGACACCTGAAAAAGAGATTGTATTAATTTTAGCAGTAAAAAATATTAAAGAAAAAATACTAAAGGTTATATATAAGCAATGTGGTCTAAATAGCGAAGCTCATGGTATTGCATTTACTCTTCCTGTTGATGAGACAGTGGGTTTAGGTAATAGTCCGCTTATTGATGTTAATAAGCTTGAAGAAGAAAAACAAGCATAAAAAAATGGAAGTTCAAACGAACTTCCTTTTTTCTATAGAATTTCTCTCTTATAATAACCACGTGTTTGAGTTTCTTTATCAAAATAAGATTTAACAGTGTGCATATTAGCTAATTTTTCTTGATATTGCTTAATAATATTAACTGTTTCATCATAGCTTTCAGTTGTGAAAGTCATACGAATACGATTAGTATATTTAGATATTTCAACTAATTCATCGATTAAATTAGTAGCTTTTGAATTATAGATATGAGTTATACATTCTTTACGAGATGTGCTAAACATAGCTTTATCATCTTCAAGAGAATATGTATGTTCATGACAATGTCCACATTCGCCATATCTACGTAATGGACAATATTTTAATGTCATTAGGTTTTGGTGTCCATAACAAACTATTTCTGTATTAGGATTAGTTTTATATTTTTTTGTATAACCATTATATAAATCACGAATATCAGCAAGGCTTAATTCAAGAGATAATGTTACTACATCAACTCCTTGTTGATGTAAATAATATAATGATTCACTATTCATTACATTAAATGAATAATCAGCAATAATTTTATTATGTCCTCTATATTCATAGATTCCACCATATCCACCAACAAGAACACTACCTTCTACTTTGCTATATTTTGCGTTTACATAAGCACAATAATTAGAAGAAGAATATGTAATATTAATACCACAATCTAAAGCGGCTTTTAATTGTTCTTCAGTTGTACAGAATGCTGTTAAAGTTAAATCATTTGATTCATATTCAATTGGATTTATTTCTTCATCTTCAATAAAGTCAGTACGAGAGTGTTGATAATAAGAACTAATATTATCCATTAAATTTCTACGAGCTTCATTGATTCCTGAAATAGTCATAAATAATTTACCATCAAGATTATTATTAATTGATGCTAAATAGAATGATGAATCAGTTATTTTCTTTAATTGTTTAGTTAGTGTTTCATCATCAATAGGACGACTTTGCGCTTTGCTAAATAATTGAGTTGATGTACCTTCAAATAATTTATTATCTATAGATACAGTTAATCTTAATGGTTCATTAACTGAACCATAAGCATTAATTACAATACCTTTTTTATATTCATTAGTTATAGTTAAATCAATAGATGAATCAACCATTTTATAAATATTTACATTTTGTGGAATGTCTTTATAGATATTTAGTAAGCAATCTTTAGAAGAAGATGTGATTTCATTACCTTTTAAATCATACATTTTATCAATAGTGAAGAAGTAGTTTTCTTCATCTTCAATACGAACTCTATCTCCAATTTGTAAAGAACGATTTAGGCAAACACGAGTTAAGTTTTTAACCTTGTTTGCTACTTTACCAATTAATGCACCTTCATTAGTACGCTTAGAAATATCTACAATTTGTCCTTTATCTTCATTAAATAAGAAACCTTTAGTATAATTTCTATGGAAAATAGTATCTAATGATTTAGGCTCATAATTTGGATCATCCATTTTTTTTCTATATTCTGAAACTGTAATTTTAACATATTCAGGATCTTTCATTCTACCTTCAATTTTTAAAGAATCTACACCGATACCTTGTAAGTCCTTTAAATAATAGCTAGTATTTAAATCACGCATAGAAAGATGGAAACCCTTTTCTAACTTCTTTCCGTCTTTATATAGTGTATATTCTCTGCGGCAATTTTGAGCACATCTACCACGATTACCTGAACGAAGTGAAAGCATAGAACTGAATA
>JAEELC010000057.1 GCA_016288675.1 Acholeplasmatales bacterium
AAATTTAAATCATTACCAAATGGACCTTGTTTATAGTTGTAATCAGGAATTGATACTTCTGTTGAGATATCTTTTTGATGATTGAAATTATTTTCAACTAACTTAATTGTATAAAAACAAGTTGTTTGATTCAAAACCGTTACCTCCTTCCTTTGATATTTTAAATATAATATCACTTCTCCTTTTGTAGGAAGATTGGTAAAGGTTTAAAATACTTGACGTACCTCTTTATCTATAAAATAATTAACAACTATTCGTACCGGAATAACCTTTATCCATCCTACAGCAACTATTATACGCTAGTAGGGGTGACAGATTTTGGGTTTCTAATAAAGAAAATAGAAAAAAACGACCAAAAAGAAAAAAGCCTTGCCAAATGCTCTTTTGGCAAGGAATTAAAAAAATATGTAGAATCAAAAGATATTTTTATAGATTCTCTTTAATAAATAAAGCATATAGCTTTCTTATTTTTTTCGTACAAAAATCATTTTAATTCTTTTAAAAATGTAAATCAAAACTAAAATAAACGTTTTATCTTTTAAAAGCAAAAGTGATAAAACATATACAAATATTCCTATTATAACCAATAAAAAAGTAGATAAAATTGATGGAGTAAAAAAACGAGAAACGAAGAAAAGTACTGTAAACATCCCTGCACCGGAAATATAATATTTCCATCCATTTACTAAGATTTTAAAAATATTTACTTCCTTCCTAATCATAAAAGACATAGTGGCTGTTACAAAAATTTCTGCAACTATGGTTGCAATTGATGCACCTATACTCCACCAAATCTTAATAAAAATTACATTTAAAATGATGTTAGTAATTGAACCAACAACTAATGCAATTGTAAATTGCTTATCTCTGCCCATTGGAATAAGAAATTGAAGGCCAAAAACATTACTTAGGCCAATAATAAAAATTAATGGTGATAATATCTTTAACAAAATTGAACATTTTTCATATCCATCACCAAAAAACCACGGAACAAAAAAATCAGAGACAATAATAAGACCAAGAACCATTGGTACACCAGCAATTAAAACAAAATTAGATGTTTTATATATATTATTTATAACTTTATCGATGTTCCCTTTAGCGATTTCATTGCTGTTTCTAGGAATCATTACAATTCCAATTGCAGTAATAAATGTCATAATGATTTTCACAATTTTCTCTGACTGCTCATAAAACCCATTTTCTAAGTCAGAATACTTTTTTATAGTTTCAACACCATACTCATCAATATATGTATAAGTATCAGTAATTAATAAACCAATTAATGTTTTATCAAGTATAGTATATATTGATACAGCAATTGTAGGTAGAAACAATATCAACGTTCCTTTCAAATGTGAAAGAGGTTTTAAAGTATTCAATTTTACAGGAACAAGTAGTTTTCTAAGTGGAAACCACATGCTTAAGGTAGACATCAAAAGAGATAGTGAATTAATAAGTGTATAAATCCATAAATCACTAGAACTTTTAATAAATATAAAAACTGCTGCTAAAGCCAATGCTTTAATAAAAAAATTTCTTAAAATTATTGATTTAAATTTTTCATTACCTTGATAGTAAAATGCAACATCAAAAAGCACTGCAACAATATTAATATTTAATATCCACATTAATATATTATAATCACCATATACAGAAAATATGCACAAAAAAATATTAACAATTAATGAAATTGAACAAGGTATAATCCTACATATGCAAATCTCCCAAAAATCTTTTGTTTGGGATGACAAATCACTTTGATGCTTAGCAATTTCCCTTTGAGCATAATATCCAAATCCAAGAGAAGCAAATATAGTAAAATATGTAATTAATGAGTAAGAAAAACTATATTTACCAACCCCTTCAGGTAAAAGAACCCTTGATATATATGGTGTTGTCGCTAATGGAATAATCAAAAGAAAAATTTGATATGCAAGGTTATAAAAATAATTCTTCTTTACGCTTGGTTTTTGTGGAGACATACTTGAATTTGTATATATATCATCGCTATCTTTTTTACAATTTTCCTCAACAACTTCTAAAGTATTAATTGTATTATTCATAATAAACCTCTTTTCATTTTTTAAAATACATATCAAAAATTATCAAATAATATCAAACAAAAAGACATAAAGAATAATTATAAAATAATCATTTTAAGCTTTTGTACAATTCAATATATTTTTTTGCAAAAACAATTTCGTTAAAATCCTTTTCAAACAATAGCTTGTTTGTATTTGCTAAATTTTCAATTTCCTCATGACTCAGTCTCATTAATTTTTCAACATTGTCAACACATTCATTGATTGAATTATAAAAAATAATTCCACTATCATCGTATTTTTCAAAATACTTATTTCCACCAGTATAAGAAGCAACTACAACCTTACTTAATGCTAAAACTTCAAGCATTATTATATCAAAATAAGTTTGTCTATTTGGCAAAATAAAACAATCAGATGCAGAAATATACGCATAAGGTTCTCTTGTCCATCCAACTTCTATCCATCGTGGGTGATTTAAACCTTTTATTGGTTTTTCAACACCAGCCACAATAAAATATAAATTGTCATGTTTTTTTAATAGAATCTTTCCTACTGCTTTTAATCTGTCGTATCCCTTCACTTCATTATGTCTACCAACATAAGAAATAACAAAAGCATCTTTAGGAATACCATACTTAGATTTTACATCTGTTTTACATTCATAATTAAAAGTAATTCCAGTAGGAATATAACGATACTTATTAATATTATTCTCATGGATAACTTTATATTTTTCTCCCCACAAATTATAATATGGTTCCTCTGCTTCAATGCAAGGAAAAATCAAAAAATCTGAACGATTAAAAGCAAATTCATCAATAGCTTCGATCTTTTGTAATTTCTTTTTGAAAAGTTTTTTTTCAAAGCAAGAAAGAGAATCCATAAATTCCATAAAAAATGGTTTAGGTGAATGCGATGTTAACAACACTTTTCCTTTGTAATTTTTCAAAAAAACCCTTGAACGATATAAATCCTCAGTTGAATGAAAATGAATCAAATCATAGTCGTTAAAAAATTCAATTTTATCATTTGAATAGGTCGAATATAACATATTATTAATTTTTTTATAATCAATTAATATTTTTATGTACTTTCTAATAATCTTCCAAAATTTAGTTTTTTTAATAGATTTATTAGAACTTTCAGGGAGAAATTCAATACATATAGATGAATCATCCACTTTTTCAAAACCAGCCATTAAATTATAAAGATATCCATTAGGACCGCCTGTTGGTGCTAACGAACTACGTTGCTTAAAAATCAAAACTTTCATAAAGTCCTCCAAAAATGCTTACTGCCACAAAAATTTTATTGGGAATAAATAAATCGATTGATTTGCATTAAAAAATGCAGTTCCAAACAAATAAACACAAGAATACAAGATTAATATTAATGATAAACATAATCCCTTATTATTTTTGTTTTTTGTTCCTAATATGCCTCCACATACGAAAAGTATCCCTAGATTAGAATACAAAGATAATCTACCAAAACTAACAAATGAATTCCAAAAAGAAAAAGCCATAGAAAGTCCAATCAAAGACATTCCTAATAAATATGTCGTTTTATATTCCTTGGGAATATATTTAAAGAACAATAAACCAATAATTAGAATCGGTAACAAGTCCAAATCTTTGATTGAAAAACTTATTTTTCCAATATTTGAATATCCACTATATCTATTTCCTAATAATGGAACAATAAATTGAGATATTGTAATAAAAACAATTGGAACTAATAACATTAATATAATGGTTCTTATAAAATAATCTTTAATAGTAGTTGATTTTTTATAAAAGAATACAAAAAACATAATAATTGCAGATCTATGAAATAAAAATGCAATAAAAATATATATGGCTGATAGTAAATATTTCTTTTTTGCAAAAAAAGAGAGTGCTATTAAAACCAAAGGAATTGCTATAAAAATTCTCATAAGTCCAGCACTCATTACAAGAAAATAATAATGAGAAATTAAAAACAAATAGAACCAGGATGTCGTTACCGTTTTTTTAGAAAAACTATTTATACCAATATACCATAATGAAAAAGAAATATAAGTTAAAATAACTTGAAAAAGAAAAAAATTATCAAATGTAAAAATATTCAGTATTTTTGTTAGTAATAAAAAGCCAATTTCTTCTTCTCGAGAAAAAACAAAACTTAATAAATCCATTGAAGACGATTGATGGAAAATTTGTTCATAAACCCAATCATCTATACCAGTTTTATTCCTAAACCCCATACAAAAGCTTAACACGAATATAAAAAATGGAACTACCAATATTTTCCATTTTTTTAGAAGTCCTTCAGAAAGAGTTAACATAATAAAACTGACAAGAAAAAATAAGAAATATATAAAATATGATGAAATATAATTTGATGGCAATAATATTGAAGCTAAACAAAAAGTAATCAAGCAAAAAAACACGACAAACATTTTTTTTGTTTTATAACTAAACCTTAATCCATGAGAATAACACTGATGCAATCCTATTTCTTGCATATCAATCACCCTTAACATTAAAATAGAAATTATCCCTAATTTTTTCTAAATTTTCTTTTTTATATTTTTGACTAACATTATATACAAAGTTAGAATTATCTAACATTTTTTTATCATCAGTCAAAACTTCTTTCAATTTTGCAGTTATAGCTTTAATACTTTTTTTATTAAATAACATATCCGAAGATAATAATTCTGGTATACCTCCAACATCTGAACCCAAGCAAGGGACAGCAAGGCTCATAGCTTCAATAAGTGATCTAGGTAATCCTTCAGTTTGACTAGGTTGAATATATAAATCCAATCCATCTAACCAATCAAAAATTTCGCTATGTGGAATTGGTCCCATAAATGTAACTTGATTTCTTATTTTCAATTTATTAGCCAACGAATCCAATCTATTAATGCTACCTGGTCCAACTAATTTATAATTGATAATAATCCCCATTTTTTTAAGTCTAAAAATAGCTTTAATTACATTTGCTTGACCTTTATATTTTACATCAAGTGCTCCAATAGTTCCAATTGTATATACAGAACCATCCGTATGAATCCTATTACTTCTTTTAATTAAAAAATCATTATTACTTTGATCTTTTATTATTACATCTGAACAACCAATAGTGTAGTTATGACATGGATAACGTCTTTGTAAAAATTCATTTGTCACATACATAGCATTCTTAGCTTTTTTCACTGTTCTTTTCATAGATAAATACGCAATCGGTGCCAATATTTTTCCTTTCCAACTATGATTCCATAATGAATCAAAAGGACATCCAACAACCTCAATTAGATATGGTTTACGAATTTTATTTAAATAACCTATAGCTTCATTCATTCCAGGAACTCTGACAATTACAAAATCATGTTCATCAACGAGTTTTTTAAAAAGTTCGAAATTATATTTTTTTATTCTAGGGTCCAAAAATTTAACTATACTACCGCCACAATCTTTAAATTCATAAAATGAAAAACCATCTGGAACTAAATTAAATTTTGACTTCAATTCTTCATCAGAAAAAGAACTATAATCCTTCCTCATAAAAATAGATATTGAGTCAAAATATTTAAGGTATCTTTTCCATACTTCTTTCGAATATGAACCATCAGTATACAATAAATCGTTGGAATCAATCTTAACCTTTTCTCCTGTATGAACAAATAAAAGTTTTGACATACCTTACCTCCAAAAAATCTAAATTATGTTTTTATATATATTTATCATAGAATCATTAATACTTGTATAATCAAAATGCTTAACCTTTTCTATGTTTATTTCTTTATTTGAATATCCTTGATATAAAAACCTCTTTATCAAAAGAGAAAGACCAACAGAATCATGTGGTTCAAATAATGAATCCTCAATTAAATCAGAACAACCTCTAATGTTCGAACAAATAATGTTTGTAGAAGAAGCCATAGCTTCCATAACAGATACAGGAAGCCCCTCTCTAATTGATGAATGAATATACAAATCAGACAAATGATACAATTCTGCGACGTCAGTTCTAAAACCCAATAATTTCAAATTAACATTTAACTCTTTTGCAAGTTTTTCTAAATATAATTTTTGATCACCAATTCCTGCAACTAAATAAAATATACTAGAATCATTTATTTTGCTTAATGCTTCAATTACCACTTTATGATTCTTATTAGTATTAAGTTCTCCAACTGATAATATTACTTTTGAGTTTAAAGGAATGCCTACATCTTTTTTAATTTTGTTTATATCAATCTTAACATTAGAAAATTTATTAACATCTATTCCAACTCCTGGAATATATACAATCTTTTTCGCTTTCATTTTTTTCTTAGCAAGTGAAAAATCCTCTTTATTAATAGTGATTAATAAATCCGTCCAACGAGAGCATATCTTTTCGAAAGGATAATATATTAACCAATTTTTTATAGGAGCTCCTTTATAAAAATGAAAACCATGAGCAGTATATATTACTTTCAAACTTTTTTTTCTAAGTTTTTTACACCCAAATCTTGTAGCTATTCCAGCTAAAGGTGTATGGCAATGAACAACATCATAGTTTTGAGCTATTTTTCGAATTTCCTTAATTGCCCTTATATTTCCGAAACCAAAAGGAGAACGAGAAGTAGAAATTTGGAAAATTTTACATCCCCATTCTCTATAGCAATCTTGCACTTTCGAATTAGATTCATTTGTAGCAATATCAACTATATTCCCTTCAGAAATCAGCTCTTTTACTAAATTTCTAAAAAAAACCATGGTGCTTCCAACAGTAGTAACATACAAAATTCTCATAAATTAAATATATATTGTTTAAATATATTTTTCCTTTCTAAATAATAAGTTTTCAAAAAATTACAAATTATTATCAATCACTACATCAATTGAAAAACTATTTCTTTCAAGATTAATTGATTTAGAGACATTTAAACCACTTGTTTTTTTATCATTTACCAATATACGTTCTCCATAAGGTAAATTAAAAATTATCACATTATATCTAATTCCGTTTTCATTCAAAAAATTAATTGTGTAGTTTTTCACATCATCATTTCTTGAAGTTGTTAAAATTACAAAATCATCTTCATTTATATTACGTTCAAAAAACAATTTAACTCCTGGAAGCAATGTATCAAATCCATCTATTTTGTAACCATTGTGTTTTACTAAAGTTCCATCTATGTCAAGAATCCAAGTATGTCCCAAAGGTGAAAGAATTAATTTATCTGACATTTTTTAACGTATCTCCTATCGCACCACCAGGATGATTCTTTTTAAAATCCATTAAAGTTACTCCCAATTTATCAGCCAATTATAAAGCCAATCCTCGCAATAAAATCAAATAAACTGACGATGAGTTGTTTGGAACAATATTCCAATTATCGCCTTCAGTTTTTAAATCTAGAGTTAGAGATTTATCTAAAACACTAGATAATTGGCAGGATTTATTGAATGTTATTGCCCAAGCCTTATCTCCACGTTTTACTAAATAATTGGCTAAAATGATTGATTCTGCTGTATTACCACTTTTTGATAATACTAAGACAAGATCTTTCTTTTGTATCATACCTAAATCTCCATGCATAGCAGTGTTAGTATGTAAAAAATTTGCTTGTATTCCTAAAGAATTTAATGTTCCAACAATTTTTTCACATATAGGAACGTTCTTCCCTAAGCCTGATAATACAAGTTTACCACCACTTTTTATAGTATTAAAACAAGAGTCTAATAAATCATTGTATTCGTTATCATCCATTGAGTTAATTGAATCCCTTATGGTATTTATTTTATCATCAAAGTATTTGTTCATTTGATTAATCCTACAAGAATTTATCTAAATATATCAAACCATTATAAAATGCGCCACAAATTGAATCATAATCCTCCCACGCATAAGTGCTCAATGAAAGCCAAATAATAGCATGAAGCAATTCGATTTTTTCTTTATCACAATTAGGAATTAGTGATAAATAATAATCAGTTAACTCACTATATCCCGAACTTTCTATTTTCAATTCAACTTCATCATCTAATATGTCTAAAACAAATTTCTTATTGTTAAATTGGTCATAATTACCACTTATTGAATAATACAATTTTGCCCAATCATATTATTCATCACCATCAACATAAGTAGCATAGTCTCCACTTGCTATTTTGATTCCAGTTTTTCTAGCAGAAACCAATCCACCATTGTTTTTATGAATGACTTTTATTCTAGAATCTTTTTTTGCATATAAATCGCATAATTCAGGGCATCTATCATTCGAGCCATCATCAACTAATATTATCTCTAAATTTTTATACGTTTGTTTAATAATACTTTCAACGCAAATTCCAAGATATTTTTCAATGCCATAAATTGGCACTATGACACTAATTAAAGGATTTTCCATAATTACTCCTTGTTCTTGACATATTCAATAAAATCTTCCATTGTTGCTTGACCTTCTTGCGATATACCATCATGTTTAATTACAGAAATAGCTGTATCGATTATAATTTTTATATCTCCAAAAAAAGAAATATTTTTTATGTACTTTAAATCCATTTCAAATTTAGAATCCCAATCCACAGCATTTCTGCCATGTGCTTGTGCATATCCAGTCAACCCAGGTCTTACATCATGTCTATGATGTTGTTCTTCAGAGTAATATGGAAGATATTTTACTAACAATGGTCTAGGACCAACTATGGCCATATTACCAATTAGTATATTAAATAATTCTGGTAATTCATCTAATGATGTAGATCTTAATAATTTACCATATTTAACTAATCTCTTCTCATCTGGTAATAAATTACCATCTTTATCTTTTGCATTAGTCATTGTTCTAAATTTAATTAATTTAAATATTTTTTCATTTTTACCAGGTCTTAGTTGTGTAAAGAAAGGATTTCCTTTCATTACTATTGCACCTACAATAGTAAGAATTAAAAGTAATGGAGATAAAACAATTATTGCTATTAAAGATAATAAAAAGTCATAAAATCTTTTAAAGAATTGTCTATACAACAAAGCACTTAAAATTAATAGTACTATTATTGATAATAGACAAATTATTAATATTCCATACCATGTTGTATATAACCATTCCATTATTCAAAACATCCTCTTATTATTTCAATTACTTTATCCTGAATTTCAGGAGTCATTTTATTATCAGATGGTAAACATAATCCTCTATCAAAAATATCTGCTCCAATATCTTCAACTCCACCTTTAATATATGCATTAGTTTTTGCTCTACCAGATCCAGTTTGAGTAATAAATTCATGCATTCTATACATAGGTTGCATATGCATAGGTTTCCAAATTGGTCTACCTTCTGCATTTATCGAAGAAATTGCTTCAAGTATTTCAGTTGGACATGATTTACCATGTTCTGGAATATATAAAGCAGTCTTATCATCTCTAACTTGCTTACACATTGCATCCTTATCAATAATACAAGCACTTAACCAATAATTTGGTACTGTTCCATCAACAATTGGATTCATTGTTAAAGGAAGTCCTTTAAATCCTTCTTTATATCTTTCATATATAGCTTTCTTTTGAGCAATATGTTCAGATAAATAAGGATATTGACCTCTAACAACACCAGCAACAACATTTGAAATACGATAATTATATCCAACTTCTTCATGTTGATACCATGCTGCTGCTTCTCGAGCTTGAGTTGACCATTTACGTGCTTTATTAGCAACTTCAATATCATTTGTTAATAAACATCCTCCAGATGAACCTGTGATAATTTTATTACCATTATAAGAAACAGCAGAATAATCACCAAATGATCCACATTGTTTTCCATTTAGTGTTGCGCCCATAGCTTCTGCTGCATCTTCAATTAAAAGTGCACCATGCTTTTCACATATTGATTTAATAATATCAATTCTTCCAGGGAATCCATATAATTCAGCACAAACAACAAGTTTAACATCCGGATATAATTCAAATGCTTTTTCTAATGCAACAGAATCCATATTCCATGACGAAGCCTCAGTATCAATAAATACAGGAATACCGCCTTCATAAACAACTGGATTTAATGTTGCATCAAAAGTCATATCAGAGCAAAAAACTCTTTTACCTTCTAGTGCACCATGTCCAATCATTGGCTTTCCGTATAGTTTTTCACCGGCAAGTTTAACACACAGATGTAAAGCTGCAGTACAATTGCAAAGAGCAACTGCATATTTCATTTGTGCACTTTCTGCTGCAATTTTTTCAAGTTCATTAACATTATCACCAGCTGTAGTCATCCAGTTCTTTTCAAATGCATCTGTCATCCATTTTAATTCATCGCCATGCATTGTAGGAGAAGCTAACCACACTTTCTTTTCAAATGGTTTAATATCTTTATTCTTAATAAACATATAATTACCTTCTTCCTTATTTAACTTCTTTACCGTCAAAATCTTTATTAGCTTCTTCTTTTTCTTTAAATGTAGGAACTACACTCTTTATGATATTTTTCATATTTATATCATCACCAAGTTTAACACCTTCATTTAATTTTGCTAACATATCATCTACTTTGCTTAATTCAAGAGGTTTATCTCTTTCAATAAAGATCATTGAATTATCAGTTTTATCTAATTCTTCAGTCTTAACTAATAATTCCTCATATAATTTTTCACCAGGTCTTAAACCAATTTCTTTAATTTCAATATCAACATTTGGTTCAAAACCAGATAATCTAATCATATTACAAGCTAAATCATAAATTTTTACAGGTTCACCCATATCTAGAACAAATAATTCTCCATTCTTAGCCATAGATGCAGATTGTAAAACAAGTTGACTAGCTTCTGGAATGGTCATAAAGTATCTAATAATTCTATAATCAGTTAATGTAATAGGTCCACCATTTTCAATTTGTCTTTTAAACAAAGGAATAACAGAACCAGCACTACCTAATACATTGCCAAATCTAGTTGCACTAAATGTAGTATGCTGATTCTTAGTAGAATGTGCTTGTACAATCATTTCGCAAATACGTTTAGTAGCACCCATTACAGAGGTAGGATTAACAGCCTTATCAGTAGATACCATATGTACTCTATCAACACAATATTTTTCAGCAAGTTCAACAGTATTTAAAGTTCCAAATACATTGTTTTCAACTGCTTCAATAACATTATGTTCCATTAATGGAACATGCTTATGTGCAGCAGCCATAACAACAATATTAGGTCTATATTTTGCAAATACTCTTTCAAGAGCAGGCTTATTAGTAATAGATACTATTTCAACCTCTAGGTTGAAATCCTTACCATACTTCATTCTTAATTCTTGTTGAATATCATATGCACAGTTTTCATAAATATCTAATATAATGATTTGCTTAGGATTCATCTTTGCAACTTGTCTGCAAAGTTCAGATCCAATAGAACCACCGCCACCAGTCACAAGTACAACTTTATTTTTGTAATATTCGTATGTCTTATCATCGATTACGTCTAAGGCTTTTCTACCAAGTAGATCCGCAATTTCAACTTTACGAATATTACCTGCAAGATTAGATGTTAATAATTTACTTTTATCTGGTAAAATTTCAACAT
This sequence comes from Acholeplasmatales bacterium, assembly GCA_016288675.1. Classification (GTDB taxonomy): domain Bacteria; phylum Bacillota_I; class Bacilli_A; order Acholeplasmatales; family Anaeroplasmataceae; genus JAEELC01. Next base: position 11,609 of record JAEELC010000057.1, read on the forward strand.
CATAAT
>JAEELC010000058.1 GCA_016288675.1 Acholeplasmatales bacterium
ATTAAATTTATCAGAAGTATTTAATACTATATTGCAATTTTTATATAATAATTGATAAAAAAACAATGTTTCACGTGAAACATTGTTACATACTTCTAACATTTGAATTAATCATTTCATTTGTTTTTTCAAGTGGTTTTATTAAATTGTCTAATCTAGCACGTGTTTTTGCTAATTCAGCATTTGTTTTTTCATAATCATTTGTATAATCTATACCTGCAGAACTAGAAAATTGTCTTTTTAATAAAGTAGTTGCTCTATCTTCATAGTATTTTTCTAAATCATATAATTCCTTAGCTTGTTGAATAGTATCCATAGGTAATTGTTGCCAATTTGGATTAGTTTTTGTCATATAATTTTGAAAAGTTTCTTCGTTATTCATAAGAATTTCCCCATTTTCTATGATGTTTCACGTGAAACATCAATTTTAATTAATTATTTTATATTAAATACATATCTTACAATGTTTCACGTGAAACATTCTTAATATATAATTTAACCCTTTCATTAGAAACAGCATTTTCAGTCAATAAAGATACTATACTTTTTAATTTATTATACACTTCACTTAATTTTAAAGTATTTTGTAAAAATTTATCTGTATAGTCTTCATTATAATTATGTTTTTCTATTATTGTTTTGTTATTTTCTTGATAAAAATCTTTTAATCTATATAAATCTTTGGCTTGTATAATAAGCTCAAATGGTAATATTTGTTTCCAATTAGGGTTAAATTCAGTAAGATATTCTTCGAATGTCTTTTTATTCACTGATGTATTCCCCTTTCAATTCTTTTTTATTATACAATAATCAATTTATTAAAATAAAGAATGTTTCACGTGAAACATTCAATTTGACACAAAAATTTAAATTACTTTACACTTCTAATTAAAATTAATTATTTTATTAATCTTTTTAACAATGTTTCACGTGAAACATATAAAAAAGAGACTTATTAAGCCTCTTCTTTATTATTATCATCTTCAGATTCTTCATCTTTATTAATTAATGAAACAGTACCAACTAGTTGATCGTCTTTAAGGTTAATTAATTTAACACCTTGAGCAACACGACCAGTAGTTGAAATTTGTTCAATTGGAAGTCTTATAATCATACCACTGTTAGTAATAATCATTAAATCTTCATCACCGTTGATTACTTTGAATGAAACAATATTACCATTTTTCTCAGTTACATTAAGTGCTTTAACACCTTTACTTCCTCTATGAGTTTGACGATATTCTTCTATTGGTGTTTGTTTACCATATCCTTTTTCAGTAACAACTAATACATTTTGATTATCTTCTGCTATTTCACATCCAACACATGTACCACCTTCAACGTTGATACCTTTTACACCACTAGCAGTTCTTCCTAATACTCTAATTTCTTCTTCATTGAATCTTACCATTCTTCCTGTAGATGAACCAATTAAAATATTATTATTACCATTTGTCTTTTTAACAGATATTAATTTATCGTCATCTTTTAATGTAATAGCAATCTTACCATTTTTTCTAATACTATCGAATTCTTCAATTGCAGTTTTCTTAATTAAACCACTTTGTGTACAGAATACAATATATTTGTTTTCTTCTTCATTTTCAATAGAAAGCATTGCTGTAACATTTTCATCTTTTTCAATTGGAAGTAAGTTTATAATAGGAAGTCCTTTTGATTGTCTACTAAATTCAGGAACTTCATAACCTTTAATACGATATACTTTACCCTTATCAGTAAAGAATAAGATATAGTCATGTGTAGTCATTGAAATCAAGTATTCAACAAAATCTTCTTCATTTGTAGTCATACCTTTAATACCTACACCACCACGATTTTGTGTTTTATAAACGTCATGATTCATACGTTTAATATAACCATTTTTTGTAAGTGTTAAAATGATATTTTCAACAGGGATAAGTGATTCATCTTCAATAAAGTCAATTGCTGTCATATCGATAGATGTTCTTCTCTCATCACCATATTTATTTTTAATTTCAGTCATTTCTTCTTTAATAATACCTAAAACTTTTGCTTCACTAGCTAAAATTGATCTTAATTCTTCAATTCTTGCAAGTAAATCTTTAAGTTCATTTTCAATCTTATCTCTTTCTAATCCAGTTAATCTTCTTAACTTCATCTCTAAGATTGCATCAGATTGAGCTTCAGTTAAACCAAATTTACTCATTAAGCCAGCTTTAGCTTCTTCATCAGTTTTAGCTCCTCTAATTAACTTAATAACTTCATCAATATTATCAAGAGCTATTTTTAAACCTTCTAAAATATGAACTCTTTTTTCACATTTATCTAAGTCAAATCTAGTTCTTCTAATAATAACTTCTTTTTGGAAATCAATATATTTTGAAATTATATCTTTTAAACCTAGTGTTTTTGGAACACCTTGATCTAGCATTAATAATGATATACCAAATGTTGTTTGAAATTGTGTATGTTTATATAAGTTATTTAATACAACTTGTGGATTTGCATTATTTTTTAATGTGATTGTGATTTTTACACCATCTTTTAAATCAGTGTGATAATCAGCAATTCCATCAATTGTTTTATTGTGAACTAATTCAGCTACCTTATTTTTTAAATCTGATACGTTAACACCATATGGTACTTCATCTACAATAATATAATGTTTACCATTTTTTTCTTCAATAGTAGCTTTACTTCTTATTGTGATTGATCCACGTCCAGTATCATATGCTTTTTTAATTCCACTATTTCCTAGAATAACACCACCAGTAGGGAAGTCTGGTCCTTTAATATATTGCATTAGTCCTAGTGTATCAATATCAGGATTGTCAATATAAGCAATACATCCATCAATAACTTCACCTAAATTATGAGGTGGAATATTTGTTGCCATACCAACAGCAATACCCATTGTTCCATTTACTAA
>JAEELC010000001.1 GCA_016288675.1 Acholeplasmatales bacterium
ATCCACCTAGTGTGAATGATTCAAATTTATCATTTACTGCTTATAAGGATGGAGTAATTTTTCCACTACTTCAAATACACGGTATAAGCTGTGTTCAAGCTAGTAATATTGTTAATGAGAGAAGAAACGGAAAATATAAGGATTTAAGCAATTTAAAGAATAGACTTAATTTAAATCAGAATGTTTTAGAAGCTTTAGTATATTCTGATGCTCTAGATATATTTAATCATACGAAGAAGCATTTATTGGAAGAAGCTACTAACAATATTAGCGCTTATTCTAAATATTTAGGTGATGATATTATAAACATTACTGAAAGTGAATTTGATGATTTAACATTAAAAAAACAAGAAGCTAAATATTTAGGATTGAATATTATATATGATAATTTTAAAAATATAAATTTAATGCATAAGAATTATAATGCAAATTATATTTCATTAAAGGCAACTAATACTAAAATTAGAAGCTTAGTTACTTTTGAAAGTATTAGAGACATTAAGACTAAAAAAGGCGATAGAATGGCAATTGGTACTCTTACTGACTCTAGAAGTGAATTAGGATTTGTAATATTTAATAGAGCTTATGAGCAATTTAATCTAATCTTGAATCAAGAAGATTTATTTTTAATTGAAGGCACTTTAACTTATAATAAGACATATAACAAAAATGAACTTCAAATTGATTTTATTCAAAAAATCTAGACAAAATATGATTTAAAGTTTATAATAATTACAAACCGTTGATAAGAAGAAAATATAATCAAAAGATTATAGAGAGCTGTTGGTTGGTGTAAAACAGTATTAAGTAGTTTATATTTATGGGCCTTTGAGGGTATTGAAAAAATAATAGTATTCAATAACGAGTCACTCACGTTACGAGGTTAGGCAGTTGATAGACTGTGAATTAAGGTGGCACCACGAGATATTCGTCCTTTGTATAGGATGGGTATCTCTTTTTTTTTATCAAAGATTAGAGGAGGATAAAATAATGGAAGAAAATATTATTCAAAAGAAAAGAATGATTTCTGGTATTAAGCCTACAGGTAAATTAACTTTAGGTAATTATATTGGAGCTGTTAATCAATTTATCTCATATCAAGATGAATATGAAATGTTTGTATTTATTGCTGATTTACATGCGTTAACATTACCAATTGAAGCTAAGGAATTAAGACAAAACACTAAAGATTTAATTTCAATTTATTTAGCTTGTGGTCTTGATCCTAAGAAAGTTGTTTTATTTAAACAAAGCGATGTTCATGAGCATGCTGAACTAGGATATATAATGACATTCAACTCAAATATGGGTGAGTTATCTCGTATGACTCAATATAAAGATAAAACTGCTAAGATAAGTGATAGACAATCTATTCCTACAGGAATATTTATTTATCCTGGTTTAATGGCTGCAGATATATTATTATATGATGCTGATTATGTTCCTGTTGGTATTGACCAAAAGCAACATGTTGAATTAACTCGTGATTTAGCATTAAGATTTAACTCTCGTTATTCTGAAACATTTAAGGTTCCTGAACCTGTGATTGCAAAATCAGGTTCTAAAATATTCTCTTTAAGTGATCCTACAAAGAAGATGTCTAAATCAGAATCTGATAAAGGAACAATTTACTTACTTGAAGATGTTAATGTGGCTCGTAAGAAGATTATGTCTGCAACAACTGATTCTGGTCATGAAGTTAAATATGATCCTGAAAATAAACCAGGTATTTCTAACCTTCTTACAATTATGTCAACTTTATCTAATACTTCAATTGAAGCTTTAGAAAAACAATTTGAAGGTTCAGGTTATGGTGATTTTAAGAAAGCTGTAGCTGATGTGGTTGTTGATTTCTTAACAAATTTACAAGCTAAGGTAAAAGAAATTCAAGTTAGTGGAATTCTTGAACAAGTTCTTACAGAAGGTGCAGAACATGCTTCTTATGTAGCAAGAAAGAAATTAGCAAAGGTTTATAGAAAAGTTGGTTTAAGATAATATTTTTTAACTTAATTAAAAAGAAAACTGGATTTCAATTGAAATCCAGCATTTTTTTACTTATATAAAACTTTTTTTAATTTAGCAAATCTAGGTAATCCGTTTACTAGAGGAGCTTTCATATCACCTTGAATAAGTGGAAGAGCATAATCAACGAATTCTTTCGTTAAACCTGTATTATCTTTCTTAATCCAAGATAGTGGAATCTTCTTTTCATCATTAGCTACAAGATGAAGATCGATTAATACATATTCGCACTTATATTTTCCGTTAACATAAGTTCTCTTGAAACCAACCATTTTATCAGTAACACCAGAAATTGCAAATTTAACAGCTTTTCTACCTGCATTGAAAGCTTCAGTAACATCTGTTTTTGAAGCTAGGTGTTGAGCACAGCGTTGCATTAAGTTAAATTCGATAGCACGAACTTTAACATTAAATTTTTCATGAATTTGATCAGCTAAAACTTTACCAGTTCCACCAAGTTGTGCATGACCAAATGAATCTTTTGCAAGTTCTTGGAATAATTCAGGTAAATATTTGCCATCCTTAGTTTGTACACCTTCTGATACAGCGATTAATACATGAGGCTTCTTTTTAAGAATTTCTCCTACTTTTGACATGAAACTATCAAAGTCAAATGGTAATTCAGGAAGATATACTAAGTCTGGACCAAATCCAGCTTCAGTTGCTAGTTGGCTAGCAGCAGTTAACCATCCGGCATTTCTACCCATTATTTCGCAAACGCAAACCATTGGAGTATCATATACATCAGAATCATGGTAAATTTCCATCATAGTTGTTGCAATATATTTAGCAGCAGAACCATAGCCTGGGCAGTGATCAGTTACAGCTAAATCATTATCAATTGTTTTTGGAACACCAATACAACGGCATTCATAACCAGAATTTGCTAAATATTTAGAAATTTTGTTACAAGTATCCATTGAGTCATTTCCACCATTATAGAAGAAATATCTAATATCATATTTTTTAAATACCTCAAGGATTCTTTTATAATCAGTGTCATCTACATTAGCATCTTTTAGTTTATATCTAACAGAACCAATATCACTAGATGGAGTAACTTTTAATAAGTTTAATTCCTCCATATCTTCTTTAGAAATATCGTATAATTCTTCATTTAGAATACCAACGATACCATGCTTTGCACCAAATACATTTGTAATACACTCTTGTCCTAAGGCTTCAATAAATACACCAGCAGCACTAGCGTTAATTACAGAAGTTGGACCGCCTGATTGTCCTAAAACACAGGCACCCTTTAATTGCTTCATAATTAAATTCTCCTTTAACAACTATCTTAATTATAACCTATTTAGAAACAAAAGCAATATTTCATTTTTTATAGAAAAGTCAGTTTACAAATTTTTAATGATTGCGTTTACAAAATTATTGCTAGTGTAAAAAAATATGATATAATAATTAAGGTGAAACGCGCTAATATTATATATTAGTTCGAATTACGTTATTTTATCTTAAGGAGATTATTACTATGAAAAAAACAAAAGTAGTTTGTACAATCGGACCTTCTTCAGAAAAGAAAGAACAATTAAAGTCTTTAATTGAAGCTGGTATGAATGTAATGCGTATGAACTTTTCACATGGTTCATATGAAGAGCAAGGAGCTCGTATCGTTAACGTTAAGGAATTAAACAAGGAAAACAACTGGAATGTTGGTATCATGCTTGATACTAAGGGTCCAGAAATCCGTTCAGGTTACCTAGTTGGTTCTAAGAATGAAGCTGGTGAATTAGACTGGCACTTAAATCCAAAGATTCAACTTGAAGCTGGTAAGGAAATCCGTGTTACTATGGATTATAGCTTCGTTGATGGTACTCCAGAAAAGATTGCTGTTTCTTATGCTGGTATGTATGATGACCTTTCAGTTGGTGACTCAATTCTTATCGAAGACGGTTTACTACGTTTAAAGGTTACAGGTAAAGATGAAGCTAATCGTGAATTAATTTGCGAAATTCAAAACTCACGTACATTAAAGAACAAGAAGAATATCAATGTTCCAGGTGTTAAGTTAAACATGGAATTCATCTCTAAGAAGGACAAAGAAGACCTTGAATGGGGATGCGACCAAGACATTGACTTCGTAGCTGCTTCATTCGTACGTCGTGCTCAAGATATTAAGGATATCCGTGACATTTTTGCTGCTAAGGGTAACTCTAATATCAAGATTATCTCTAAGATTGAAAACACTGAAGGTGTTGAAAACATGGAAGAAATCGTTGCATTATCTGATGGTGTAATGGTTGCTCGTGGTGACATGGGTGTTAACGTTGATGCTTGGGACGTTCCAGCAATTCAACAAGAAATGATTTATTTAGCTCAATCATCTGGTAAGATGGTTATCACAGCTACTCAAATGCTAGATTCTATGCAAAACAACCCAAGACCAACTCGTGCTGAAGTTTCTGACGTTCATGATGCTGTTTGTGAAGGTACTGGTGCTACAATGCTTTCTGGTGAATCTGCACAAGGTGACTTCCCACTTGAAGCTGTAACTTATATGTCAAAGATTGATGAAAGAGCTGAAGCTGATCTTGATCATGACAAGATGATTCAAAACGTTCTTGACTGCCCAACAGACAAGGATGAAAAGGATGCTATCGGTTTAGCTGTAGCTACTGTAGCTAAAGAATTTGAAGTTTCTGCAGTTGTTGCTGAAGGTGACTTTGAATTAGCTCGTAAGATTTCTCAATTCCGTCCAGCTGCTGACGTATTCTTCGCTGTAGAAGATAAACAAACTGCTCGTGCATTATCTCTTGCTTGGGGTATTCAACCAGTTGTTGGTAAGTATGCTGATGCTTTAGAAGCTGCTACTAAGAGCCTTAACCTTGAAAAGGGTGACGCTATTCTTAAGGTAACTGCTAAGGGTATTGAATTCACAACTACTAAGTAATAAAAACTATTAAAGGCCAAGACTTTTCTTGGTCTTTTTTTTTACACTTATTTTACAAATCACCTTTTATAAATTTGTTTTTATTGCTATAATTGTAAATGGTGATAGATATGAAGTATTACGCCGTTAAAAATGGAAGAGTAAATGGTATTTACACGGATTGGGATTCTTGCAAAGAACAAGTGATTGGATTTGAAGGAGCAATCTATAAATCATTTTCAACCAAAGAAGAAGCAGAAGCCTATCTAACGGGTGGACAAATTAAAGAAGAAAATTATAATCGACCTACAGCATATGTAGATGGATCATTTAATATAAACACTAATGAGTATTCTTTTGGTGCAATTCTTTTTGTTAACGGTCAAAAGCTGATTTTTAAAAAGAAATTTGAAGCTGATAAGTATTCAACATTTAGAAATGTGGCAGGAGAAGTACGTGGTGCATCATTTATTATCAATTATGCCTTAAAGCAAGGAATTAAAGAATTAGATTTATTTTATGATTATCAAGGAATTGAATCTTGGTTTACACAAGAATGGAAAGCGAACAATGAATTAACTATAAATTATCAAAAGTTTGCAAATGATGTAAAAGATAAGATTAAAGTAAGTTTTAAAAAAGTTAAGAGCCATACTGGAGTAAAATATAATGAAGAAGTAGACTCTTTAGCTAAAGAGGCATTAGGAATTTAACATTGCGAGGTTTAATATGTTTTTATCTGAATTCATTCACGTAAATGAATGGAATACCCAAAACTGGATAATGTTAATTATTTTAATATTATCAGGATTAGGATTATTTTTATATGGTATTAATAGACTTTCTTCATCTTTAAAAAATATCGCTGGTGATAGATTAAAGATGATTATTCAAAAAACGACTGATTCACCATTCAAAGGTATTATAGTTGGTATTATAGTTACAATATTAATTCAGTCATCATCTGGTACAACAGCGTTAATTGTAGGTCTTGTTGGAGCAGGTTTGATGACTTTACCACAAGCAATCGGTGTAATAATGGGTGCAAATATTGGTACTACATTAACTGTTGTTTTAATTGGTTTACCAATTTCTCAATATTTTATTGTTTTTGCCTTTATTGGTTCGTTTATTTTTTTCTTTTCAAAAAAGAAAAAGACTCGTGAAATTGGACAAGCATTATTTGGCTTTGGAATTTTATTTTTAGGTTTGACACTAATGAGTGATTCATTAACTTGTATCTTTAATCAATATGAAGAACAAGCCCGTGAATTATTCTCTAAATTTGGTCAATTTCCTATTTTAGGTTTACTTGTTGGTACAATTTTTACTGCAATTGTACAGTCAAGTGCCGCATCTATTGGTATTTTACAAACATTATATGCAGCTAATACTATTCCATTAATGGGAGCTTTAGCTATATTAATAGGTTCTAATATTGGTACTACAATAACTGCAATTATAAGTGGATTAGGTGGTTCTACTGAATCTAAGCGTACAGCTGCAGTACATACAATGTTTAATGTATTTGGTGCATTATTATTTATGATTTTTATTTATCCATATACTTTACTTTTACAAAAAATTGAAAATGTAAGTAATATGGATCCTAAAATGATAATTGCAGTTGCTCATATTATATTTAATATTGCAGCTACTTTAGTATTATTTTGGTTTAGAAATCTTATGGCTAAATTTTCTTGCTATATGTTTAAATCTAAAGAAGATACAAATCCTATATATTTAGGACTTAAAGATCATGAGTTAATAAAAAAATCAACAAATTTAGCCTTAGAATTTAGCGCTAAAACTATTAATTATATGTCTTTAAAAACTAGAGAATATGTTAAGCTTTCTTATGATTATTCATTTGAAAATATTAATACAGCACAATCAAGTGCTGAAGAACTTGAAAGAGAACTAAATCTCCTTGATAAGCTTATTCATGATTATTTGATAAGAATTACTCAAGAAGGTGTTGATAAAACTGAATCTAATTTATTATCTAAATATCTAGATACAGTTAAAGACTTAGAACGTATTGGAGATCATTGTACTAATATATGTGAATTCTTTACGGCTCGTTATAGCCAACACTTGAATTTATCGGAAGATGGTGCACGTGATTTAAGAACTATGTTCGATAGCTTATTATTCATGGTTAATGCTTCAACTGATGCAATTGAGACTTGGAATAAAGAAGAAGCTTATAAAGTAATCATGGAAGAAAATAAGGTTGACGATATGGAAGAACTATATAGAAAAAGACATATCGTTCGTATTAACGAAGGAAAATGTACTATTTCTGAATATGATTATTATGTAGAAATCTTATCAAATCTAGAGCGTATTGGAGACCATGCTGATAACATTGCTAACAATGTTATAAATGATGAATACCTTGAAACTGAAGTGTATTCACATTAATTGATTTGAAGTATTTCTAAAAAATGATATAATAATTGTAAAAGGTGATTATATGAAAGTTAGATCTTATGATGCATTAACAGACTATGATAAAATAATTGGTTTGGTTAAACAAGAAAAGTTAACAGCACTATATCGTAAAGATAAAGTATTATATAAGGAAGCAATGTCAAATTCTGAAACATTTGTTTTAGAAAATGAGGGAGAAATTATTGGCTTTATGCGTTGTATTAGTGACTTTACTTATACTACATATGTTATGGAAGTTGTAGCTAAAGAAGGAACTGATAAAAAAGAAGTATTTGGACTTCTTTTAGGTAAGGCAGAACGTTTAGCTTTACATGGCAACTGCAATATCATTGCCGATGAAGCGTTTTTAGAAGATATAGGTATTTATGCAGCATTAGGTTATAAATATTCAGGATCTGGATTAAAAAAAAGTTATATTGCAAAAAAATAATTAGAATTTATCTAATTATTTTTTTTATAGTTTTATTATTATTGAAATAATGATAAAATATAATGGTTATAAAGTGAGATGATATAATGGATAACACAAAAAAAGGAACTTCTTTTACAGAGGGTAACTTATTTAAAAAAATGAATATATATGCAATTCCATTGATATTATCAGGTTTATTGCAATTGCTATTTTCTGCTGCAGACCTAGTTGTATGCGGACAATTTGGTTCAGATAATTCTGTTGGTGCTATATCATCAACTGGACCACTTATTTCTTTAATCATTAATTTGTTCATAGGTATTGCGACTGGTTCTAATGTGTTAATGAGTAGAGCGTATGGATTACGTGATCAAGAACGAGGACAAAAAATCGTATATACATCTATGTACTTATCAATTATTATAGGATTAATAGTATCAGTATTTGGCTTTATTTTTTCAAAAGAGCTTTTAGTTATGCAAGATACTGATGAAACATTGCTTGATTTATCAAATGATTATTTAAAAATATATTTCATTGGTGTATTTTTTATGATGATTTATAACTTTGGTTCATCATTACTACGTGCAGTAGGTGATACAAAGCGTCCATTTATTTTCTTAACTATTGCTGGTGTAGTTAATGTATTATTTAATTTAATCTTTGTTATAGCACTAAAGCTAGATGTTACAGGTGTTGCAATTTCTACAGCTACATCTCAAGCAGTAAGTGCTATTCTTGTTGTAATATCATTAATAAAAAATAAATCATTTTTCCATTTTAATATTAAAGAAATGAAGATGTATGCAAGTGATGCTAAACAAATTATTTGGATTGGTATTCCAGCAGGAATACAATCAGTAATATTTTCTATTTCTAATGTTATAATTCAAGCTTCTATTAATTCGTTAGGACCTACTGTTATAAATGGTAATGGTGCTGCAATGAGTATAGAGGGCTTTATATATACATCGATGGAACAAACTTGTTTTACTTGTATAGCATTTATGTCTGCAAATTATGCAATCCATAATTATAAAAACATTAAAAAGATATTCTGGTATAGTTATTTAATGATTATCATGTATGATGTCTTTTTTTCAGGTATTACTTTATTAATTCCATCGCAATTATTGCGTATTTATATTCATGATGAAGCCGCAATTGCAGTTGGAGTTGAAAGGTTAATAATTCTTGCTGCTACATATGCTATATGTGGCTTTATGGATGTTACTGCAAGTGCATTACGTGGTATTAATTATCAAATACTTCCTACAGTTGTTACTAGTGTAGGTATTTGTGGCACAAGATTATTCTTTATTTATGTTATGTTTAATAATTATGAACAATTTCATAATTTGAAATCGATAAGTTGGAGTTATCCTGTTTCATGGATAATTACAGTATCGTTAAATTTAACATTCTTTATGGTTTTATTTCATAAATTAAAAATGGCTTGGATAAGACAAGAACTTGAAAGAACACAAATTAATTAGGATTAACATTCCTAATTTTTTTGCTTATAAGTGTTTAATATAGTATAATAAATTGATTTAGGAAGTGATGATTGATGGCAGAATTTAAGCTTGAAAGTAAATTTACTCCATATGGAGATCAACCAAAGGCAATAGAAGATATTGTTAATAATTTTAACAATGGTATTAAAGAACAAATCTTGTTAGGTGCTACAGGTACTGGTAAAACATTTACAGTATGTAATGTTATTCAAAAGCTAGGTAAAAAGACTTTAATTTTATCTCATAATAAAACTCTTGCTGGTCAATTATATAATGAGGTAAAAAATTTCTTTCCTCATAACCATGTAGAATACTTCATTTCCTATTACGATTATTATCAACCAGAGGCTTATGTTGTCTCAAGTGATACGTTTATTGAAAAAGATGCATCAATTAATGAAGAAATTGATGAAATGAGACATAGAGCTACAGCAGCTCTTTTAGAATATGATGATGTTATAGTTATAGCTTCTGTTTCTTGTATTTATGGTATAGGTAATCCTGATGATTATAAGAATACTATGCTATGCCTTAGAACAGGAGAAACTGTTAATAGAAAAGAATTACTTGAGCATTTAGTATTCTTACAATATGAAAGAAATGATTATGATTTCACACGTGGTTCATTCCGCTTACGTGGGGACACTTTAGATATTATTCCTGCTAATGAGCATGAACATGGTGTTAGAGTTGAATTCTTTGATGATGAAATTGAACAAATTAAATTGTTTGATGTTTTAACAGGTAAAACTATTGATTATTTAGATTTTATAAATGTTTTTAGTGCTAGTTTCTTTGTTACACCAAAAGAACGTATGGAAGAAGCTATGGCTCGTATTAGAGCTGAACTAGAAATGCAAGTTGAAAAATTTAATAAAGAAAAGAAGCCTTTAGAGGCTGAGCGTATTATGAACCGTACTACTTATGATCTTGAAATGATGAAAGAGATTGGTTCATGCTCAGGTATTGAGAATTATTCTCGTCATTTAGAGCTTCGTGCAGAAGGCGAAACTCCTTCTACATTAATAGATTTCTTTGGAAAAGATTATTTATTAGTAGTTGATGAATCTCATGTTACAATCCCACAAATTGGTGGTATGTTTAATGGTGATAGAAGTCGCAAACAAACTCTTGTAGATTATGGTTTCCGTTTACCAAGCGCTTTGGATAATCGTCCATTACGTTTTGAAGAATGGGAACAAAAAAAGGATAAGGTTTTATATATGTCTGCCACACCAGGAGACTATGAAAAAGATTTAAATTGTCCTATTATTCAACAAATTATTCGACCTACAGGATTACTTGATCCTTTAATTGAAATTAGACCTACATTAGGTCAAGTTGATGATATCTATAAAGAAATTGTTCAAAGAGCTAAGAAAAATGAAAGAGTATTAATTACTACTTTAACAATTAAAATGAGTGAAGATTTAACAGATTATCTTAAATCAATGGATTTAAAGGTTGCTTATCTTCATTCTAAGATAAAGCCTTTAGAGCGTTTAGAAATTATTAGAAATCTACGTATGGGAAAATATGATGTTTTAGTTGGTATTAACCTATTACGTGAAGGATTAGATATTCCTGAAGTTTCTCTTGTATGTATATTAGATGCTGATAAGCAAGGCTTTTTAAGAAGTACACGTTCATTAATTCAAACAATTGGTAGAGCTGCAAGAAACTCTAAAGGAGAAGTTATAATGTACGCAGATACAATTTCTCCTTCAATGAAAGAAGCGATTGATGAAACACGTCGTAGAAGAATTGTTCAAGAGCAATACAATAAAGAACATAATATAATTCCGACAACTGTATCTAAGGCTATTCCTGAAAGTGTCACAATACATAAAGAAGCTGAAGAAAAGATTGTTAAGGATAAAGATACAGATAAGCTATCTAAGAAAGATAAAGAGATGCTTATTGCAGAACTTGAAGAAGAAATGCGTGAATATGCTAAGGATCTTAACTTTGAAATGGCTGCGCAAATTAGAGATGCAATATTAGAATTAAAGAAGTAACAAACTATGCAAAGTATAAAAGAATTATTTAAAATAGGTAATGGTCCATCTAGCTCACATACTATGGGACCTAAGAATGCAACATTAATATTTAATGAAAGATATAAACAAGCTGACTATGTAAAGGTTATTTTATATGGATCGTTTGCTTTAACAGGTAAAGGTCATTTAACTGATCAAATTATTGATAAGACATTAATAGCTAAACATGATATAGAATTTGATTATTTAGATGTTCCACCTCATCCAAATACAGTAGATTATATTGCTTATAAAGAAAATAAAGAAATTGGTAAGCTTAGAGTTTTCTCTATTGGTGGTGGTTGTATCAGAATTGATGGTGAAGAAGTGGATTCGAAAAAGGATATTTATCCTCTTAATACATTATTTGATATAAAAGAATATTGTGTGAAGAATCGTATTAGTTTAAGTGATTATGTTTATAGTATTGAAGATGACAACTTTAGAGATTATCTAGAGCATATTTTAGATGTAATGCTTTCTGGTATTGAAAGAGGATTAAATGTAGAAGGTACTCTTCCTGGTCTTTTAAAGATTAACCGTAAAGCTAAAATGCTATATGATAAACATGTTGATGAAACTAATGATGAACGTGATATTAGACATTTATATGCATATGCTTATGCTACTAGTGAAGAAAATGCTAGTGGTGGAGAAATAGTAACAGCTCCTACATGTGGTAGTTGTGGAGTAATGCCAGCTGTTATAAGGTATTCAATGGAACATGATAATATTTCAAGAAAAACAGTTATTGATGGACTTGCAGTAGCAGGTTTAATTGGAAATCTTGTTAAGAAGAACGCTTCTATATCAGGAGCTGAAGCAGGATGCCAAGCTGAAGTTGGTACTGCATGTGCAATGGCAAGCGCATATTATGCTTGTGTTAAGGGGGCTAATATTGATCATATAGATCAAAGTGCAGAAATAGCTCTTGAGCATCATCTAGGATTAACATGCGATCCAATTATGGGATATGTACAAATACCATGTGTTGAACGTAATGCTGTTGCAGCAATTAGAGCTATTAATGCTTACAATCTTGCAAGTTTATTAAATTCGAGTGATTCTAAAATTAGTTTTGATTTAGTAGTTAAAACAATGCTAGAAACAGGCCATGATTTAACTAGTAATTATAGAGAAACTAGTTTAGGTGGACTTGCTAAAAATTATAAAGGAGAATTCTAATGGAAGTTAATGATATTTTAGATGTTGAAATTATTGACTATGATCATTTAGGATTAGGTGTAGCAAAAGTTAATAATTTCCCTATCTTTGTACCATACGCTTTAGTTGGTGAATTAGTTAGAGTTAAAATTACTCGTGTAACTAAAAATATAGCTGAATCTATTTTACTAGAAGTATTAAGAGAGTCAGATAAGCGCAATAAAGATGTTTGTCCACACTTTTTAGAATGTGGTGGTTGTTCTTTGATGCATATGTCATATCAAGAACAACTTGATTTTAAAAAGAAAAGTGTTGAAAATACACTATATAGAATTGGTGGAATTAAGACTATTGTAAATGATGTTGTTGCTAACCCACATCCACTACATTATAGAAATAAAATTATTGTACCTCTTGGAAAAAATAAAGATGGTCATGTTATAAGTGGATTCTATGAGCCAAAAAGCCATAATATTGTTGAATCTAATGAATGCTTAATTGAACATGAGGATAGCCAAAAAATTATCTCTTTAATAAAAAAGATGATTGAAGAAGAAGGCTTAACTATATATAACGAAGAAACAAATTCTGGATTATTTAGAAATATTATGCTTAGAGTTAATAAGTTTAATGAATTCATGGTAGTTTTTGTAGTTAA
>JAEELC010000059.1 GCA_016288675.1 Acholeplasmatales bacterium
GGGTGTGGATTAATATCGTGTGCATATTCAACAACCTTACGTGTTAATGCTACATTTTCTTCGTAAGATAAAGAAGAACCATCAATCATAACTGATGAGAATCCTTGGTCAATGCAATCTTTACATGTTTCAAATGTGTCACCATGGTCTAGATGTAATGCGATAGGGATATTTGAATCCTCTACAGCAGCCTCAACCATCTTTCTTAAATAGATAGGCTTAGCATATTTTCTTGCACCACGTGAAACTTGTAGGATAACTGGTGAATGTAATTCATTACATGCATCAATAATACCTTGAATTTGTTCCATGTTATTAATGTTGAATGCTCCAATGGCATAATGTCCCTCATAAGCCTTTTTAAACATCTCTCTTGTATCTACTAATGGCATATATTTTTCCTCCTATAAACGTATTAGTAATTCTATTATATGCCATTTACAATATCTTTTCAATGTTTGGAGACTAAAGAAAAAGTGATGCATTTGCATCACTTTTAGAAGTTATTTTGTTCAATTTGTTTTTCACTAACAAGTTCATACATTGAACTTGCATCAGCTTTCTTTGTTAACGGATTTAATGATAAGACTTTAACTTTAACTTCCTTATTACCAAATAGAATAGTGATAATATCACCAAGCTTTAAATTATAACTTGGTTTAACGGTCTTGTCATTTACAAGAATACGACTAGCTTCTGTAACTTCTTTTGCAAGAGTTCTACGCTTAATAATTCTAGTAACTTTTAAGTACTTATCAATTCTCATTATTCTGCATCCTTTTCTTCTTGAGTTTCAGAAGTAGAAGGAGTTTCAACAGTATCGTTTGCAGTAGTTGATTCTGTAATAGTTGTTTCTTCAACGGTAGAAGTTACATTCTTTGCAGCTTCTTTAGCAGCCTTTTGATCATCATACCACTTTAAATTACCTGTAGCATTGATTTCATCAATATCTTGTTTTGTTAATGTTTCTATTTCTATTAAATAATAAGCAATACGTTCAAGTAATTCTTTATTTTCAGTTAAGCAAGTTTTTGCATCTGCATAACATTCTTCAATGATTCTACGTTGCTCTCTATCAATTTCAAGAGCAACTTGGTCTGAGAAGTTTTTATCTTTTAAGTAATCTCTTCCTAAGAATACTGAACCTTGAGGTTGTTCATATGTGACAGGACCAAGGTCAGACATACCATATTCTGTTACCATTGCACGAGCAATCTTAGTAGCATTTTCAAAGTCATTTGAAGCGCCTGTAGATACTTCACCGAAGCAAATCTCTTCAGCGACACGACCACCTAAGAAACCTGTGATACGGTCTAATAAATCACGCTTAGTAGATAAATATGTTTCTTCTTCAGGAAGCATTAGTGCATAACCACCAGCTTGACCACGAGGAATAATAGTAACCTTTTGAACTACATTTGAATGCTCAAGCTTTAAACCAATAACAGCATGACCTGCTTCATGGTGAGCAACACGATTACGTTCTTTATCAGTCATTCTGTGACTCTTTTTAGCAGGTCCCATCATAACTCTATCAGTAGCTTCATCAATATCAAATTTGTTAATTGTTGTTCTATTAGCACGAGCAGCAAGTAATGCAGCTTCATTTAATAAGTTTTCAATTTCAGCACCAGAGAAACCAGGAAGACGATGAGCGATGTCTTCGAAATTGACATCCTTATCAAATTTCTTATTTCTTGCATGAACCTTTAAAATAGCTTCTCTACCCTTAACATCTGGAAGAGAAATAGTAATTTGTCTATCAAATCTACCTGGACGAAGAAGAGCTGGGTCTAGTACGTCAGGACGGTTAGTTGCAGCCATTACAACAATACCAAGATTTGTAGCAAAACCATCCATTTCAACTAATAATTGGTTAAGTGTTTGTTCACGTTCATCGTGTCCACCACCCATACCAGCACCACGTTGTCTACCTACAGCATCGATTTCATCGATAAAGATAATACATGGAGCATTTTGTTTAGCTTGTTTGAATAAATCACGAACACGTGATGCACCTACACCGACAAACATTTCAACAAACTCTGAACCAGAGATTGAGAAGAATGGAACTCCTGCTTCACCAGCTACAGCACGAGCAAGTAAAGTTTTACCAGTACCTGGATTACCTGATAGTAATACACCCTTAGGAATACGTGCACCAATTTGAGTATATTTAGCAGGATTCTTTAAGAAGTCTACAATTTCTTCCATTTCTTGTTTTTCTTCTTCACAACCAGCTACATCCTTAAATGTAACAGTCTTACCACGGGCAAGATGAGCAGTAGACTTACCGAAGTCCATAGCTTTTGTATTTGAATTAGATTTCATAATCCAAATGAAGAATAATACCATTAATACAAGAGGAACAATATTAATTAGAATAGAAATCCAAGTAGTATCCTTTGGTTCAATAGCGTTAATTGATACTTCTTTATTAAATTCAGAAATTTCGTCTGCGTAAACTAAAGATACGAAATCATAACTCTTTGTATTTGTACCATCATTTTCTTCAATTGTACCAGTTATTCTAACTTGTAAATTATTAACTGGTTGTGATTGAATAGATGAAATCTTTGTGTTTGCATCTTCTTTTTTAGATGCTTCTACAATTTGAGCTAACTCATAACTAGTAATATTTTTTGGAGTAACACGAGTTAATCTATAGAAAGCAAGAACTACTAAGAAAAGTAGTAATATTGTTAAAACCCAAACACCAACATCCACTTTTTTACGTTGTGGAGTCTTATTATTCATATTTTGTTGTGCCATTTAAAGCACCTCCTTATAATTACTTTTTATAAACTTCTTCCTTTAAAACACCAACGTATGGAAGGTTACGATAATATGGACCATAATCTAAACCATAGCCTACAACAAATTTATTTGGAATTGTTGTACCAAAGTAGTCAGCGTTAATATTTTCTTTTCTGCCTTCAGTTTTGTCAAGCATAACGCAAGTCTTAACAGAAGCTGCACCACGATTTAAAAATAAAGCTTTTACTTCTTTTAATGTTAATCCTGTATCGATAATATCATCTACGATTAATACATCTTTACCTTTAACATCAGTAGTTATATCTGATTTAATAACTAAGTGACCAGTAGAAGATGTTCCACCTTCATAGCTTGATGCCACCATATAGTCAAGTTCAGTATAAAGGTTAATATTTAAAATTAATTCAGCCATGAATGGCATACAACCTCTTAGTAAACCTACAACTAATAATTTTTTATCTTTATAATCTTCAGTGATCTTTTCACCTAATGTTTTACAAATTGTTTCGATTTGTTCTCTTGATACAAGAACTTCTTTAATGTCATCTTTCATCATTTTTGTTTCACCTCATCAACTAAATAGATATCATGGTGTTCTAAATATGCTTTTATTGTTTCTCCTTTAGCAACACCAGGAATCCAAATGATTTCATCGTTAGATAAAATCAATGGAGTTTTATCTCTTTCCTCTCTAACAATTTTCTTATCAATAAATAAATCTTTTATCTTCTTTGTTCCATTAGAAAGAAGAATAGAATCTCCATTTTTTCTTGTCCTTATAATAAGCGGCAATTTGAGTTCATTATAGCACAATTTAATATAAAATACATTACTAGAAGGCTCATTCTTAGTAAAATAAATTGTATGATTAAAGAAATTAATTTTCTCATTTAAATCAAGCTTTAATTCTAATGTTTTATTATCTTCTATTTTATCAATTCTAGAAGTATCATAACGTTTTAAAAGATATAAATCTTTTTCTAATTTGATATTTTTTTGTGGAGAAGAACTAATAATTACAGAATCAATATTATCAATTAAAGCTTTACTTCTGTTGATATGATGTTCTTCAAGCATATAGCATAATATATCTCTTCTTAATGCAATATGAAGATTACTATATTCTTTATTATTAATAGTCTTATTCCAAGCTTTATAATACTTAATCGCTTCATTTCTAATATATGAAAAAGAAGAAGATAAAATATCTGAATAGTCAAAAGCTTTATCTAAAATATCATAAGATTCATTCTTTAAAAGAGGAATGATTATATTTCTAATTCTATTTCTTTTAGCTTCATTTTCTTTATTAGTATAGTCTTCAAAATATCTTAGATTATTTTCGCTAGCATAATTATATATTTCATCCTTACTTAGGCATAAGAATGGATGAATAATAGTTAGATTATTATGATAGCTAATATCATGAATACCAGCATATCCATATAAATTAGAACCATTCATTAGCTTAAATAAAATAGTTTCTAAATTATCATCTTTATGATGCGCTGTGACTAATAAATTAGTATTTTCTTTATTTGACACTTCATTAAAGAATTTATATCGTTCTTTACGTGCATAATCTTCAAAGTTTTCATGCTTAGGAGTAAGTGATTTAGTATAACATGGTATGTTATATTCATTACATAATTTGATAGTTTCAGCTTCTTCTAAATCAGATTCGCTACGGATTTTATGATTAACATGGCATACTACAAAATTAATACCTAAATTAACTAAAACGTTAAATAGTGATCTACTATCTACACCATAAGAAAAAGCTAAAATTACTTTTTGGTTATTTTTTATTAAATTTTTAGATAAAATGTAATTTTTTACTTTTAATTCAAGTTTGTTCATAATTCACCTTGTAATAACCCATTTTAACATAAATTATTATAATAAACAATTATAGTAAATTTATGTAATTGTTATGAATTGTTTGATTTTATTTAATAAATACTATAAAATATTGCGTGGTAAAGTGGTGATTTTATGAAACTTATATTAGCAAGTAAAAGTCCTCGTCGTAAAGAATTACTATCAAACGCAGGATTTACATATACAATTGAATCTAAATCTACTAAAGAACTTATGAATGATGATTTATCTGTATATCAAAATGTATTAAACGTATCAAAGGAAAAAGCAGAAGCTGTATTTTGCGATAATAAAGATGCTTGTGTTTTAGGATGTGATACTATTGTAGTACTTAACAATAAGATATATGGTAAACCAAAAGATAAAAACGACGCTTTTAACACATTGCGTCTACTATCAGGTAAAACTCATTCTGTCATTAGTGGTGTATGTATTATTACACCAAATAAAACTGTTCAATATTATGTAGAAAGCTTTGTAACATTTAAAGAATTGAGTGACAAAGATATTTTAGATTATATTGAAACTGGTGAACCAATGGATAAAGCAGGAAGCTATGCTATACAAGGAATTGGTGCAAAGCTAATTGATCATTATACAGGTTCATTTGAAAATATTGTTGGTTTACCAATTGATGAAGTTACTAAAACATTGAATGAGGTACTAGAATAATGTTTAAGATTGGTGATTTAGAATTTAAGAATAATTTAGTATTATCTCCAATGGCTGGTGTTTGTAACGAAGCATTTAGAATCCTATGTCATGATCATGGTGCAGGACTTGTAGTATGTGAAATGGTAAGTGATAAAGCACTTGGATTTAGAAATGAAAAAACACTTGAAATGACTAAAGTGAGCCCGCTTGAACATCCTGTTTCTCTTCAAATATTTGGCGCAGATGTTGATTCAATGGTTGCTGCAGCTAAATTTATTGATGAAAATTCAGATTGCGATATCATTGATATAAATATGGGATGTCCAGTGCCAAAGGTTGTTAAAACTGGTGCAGGAAGTGCACTTTTACAAGAACCAGAACGTGCTTATGAAATTGTTAAAAGTGTAGTAGAGGCAGTTAAAAAGCCAGTTACAGTAAAGATTCGTCTTGGTTTTGATAAAGAGCATATTAACTGTGTTGAAATGGCAAAGCTAATTGAAAAGGCAGGCGCTAAAGCTATTACAGTTCATGCACGTACACGCTCAGAATTTTATGAAGGTCATTCACATTGGGAATATATTAAAGCTGTTAAAGAAGCTGTTTCTATTCCTGTAATAGGAAATGGTGATATTGTAACCCCTGAAGATGCAATTAAGATGTTTGAGGAAACAGGCTGTGATGCTGTAGCTATAGGTCGTGGAGCTTTAGGTAATCCTTGGATTTTTGAAGATATATTATATTACTTCAAAAACCATGAATATGCACCTAAAAGAACAAAGAAAGAAATATATGATATGATAGTTTTACATCATGACATGCTATATAAATTAAAGGGAGA
>JAEELC010000060.1 GCA_016288675.1 Acholeplasmatales bacterium
AGGAGATATCTACTGTTTTTTCTCCACTTGTCTTTAAGCTATTATTAATATAATGAATTGCTAAGCTTGATGGTATTTTTGTAATTGGACTAATTTTATGTTCTTTACCGTCATATTCAAAAACAGTATTATATTCAATAAGACTAATATCGAAAGGCTTTATAATTACGTTTGTAGAATAAACCTTACCATCATATTTACCGCCACTAATTGTAGCGTATGCCATATATTCACCTGGAACTTCTAAAATTGAATTATAATCATATTTAATTGTGGCATTTTCTCTAGGACCTATTTCAATTTTAGGCTGATAAATAGTATCCTGATACATTGCGGTAATAGTTGGAAATTTCAAATCAGAATATTTTTCAATTGTAAGATTGGCTTTAAGTGTTTTAACAATAACATCATCTTTTGTTATACCTGCAACAACCTCATAGTTTCCAGTATTAGTCCTATTATTTCCATAATAGAATACTTGATACTCACTATCAAGACCAGAAACAAAAATAGAATGAGGCTTTCCGTCATATAACGCAGTAGCATCTTCAAACTTTACATCTTTAAATTTATCATCGATTACAATATTAGAAAAACTTCCTTCTTCTTTTTTACAAGAACTGATAAACATAAAAAAAGGAATTAATAATATAAATGCTAAAAATTTGATTTTCTTCATTATCACTAACTCCTTTCGACACAATTCGACCTACATTATTATTGTAAATCAAAGGGGGTCTTTTTGTCAAATTTATAGCTTAAAGCATTGCTTAGTGTTATATCAAAAGCATCAAAAAAAGGCTTTCTTTTGAAAGCCTTCTGTTCATTAAATTAATATAATTTTTCAATCGCTTTAATAGCATTTAAAATAAATTCATTATATGGAACATTTACTTTATTCTTATATGCAATATTAACAATTGCACCATTTAAACGTTCAATTTCTGTAATTCTATTATTCTTAATATCTTGATACATAGAAGGATAACCTTGTCCCATATCATAGACCTTTTTACGAAGTTCTTCTAATACATCATCTTTATTAAGAACTGCATTAGCACTCTTTGCAACTTGACAAGCTTCTTCTACTAATCCTTCTGCAATATTCCAAATGTTTTTATTTTCGTAAATTACACGAATCTTACATTTAAATAATGCACATAATGGATTAGTTACAGAATTAAGAATCAATTTATCCCATACTAGATTATTAATATCCTTTGTTGCTTCACATTTAAATCCTGCCTTATCAAATACTGTTTTAACAATTAAAACATCCTTCATATCGTTAGTAACTGAACCAACATAAGTTAATCCATTACCAAGTACCTTGACTGTATTTTCATCTTGAAGAGCAAGATTTAATTTAGAAGAACCAACAACAATATTAGATTCATCAACATATCTAGAAATATCTTTAACATTACCAAGACCATTTTGCATAGTAATAACAATAGTATTTTCATCAATAAGGCCTTTGTTTTGTTCTATAGCATTTAATGTTTGAGTACTTTTTACACAGCAAAGAATTAAATTAACTGGTAAATTATATTCACCATCCTTGAAGCATTTTACTTTATAATTTTTAGTAGAATCATCTTCAATTAAATTAATACCTTCTTTATTAACTTTTTCAATTTTATTTTCAAAATGCTCAAAAGCTAAAACTTCATTATCACGTGATAATTTAGCTGCATAATAGCTTCCCATTGCACCAATACCAATAACTGCGATTTTCATAAATATACCTCTTTTCTTTTATACCCCTATTATACCATAGATTTCGCTAATTTTCGACACCTAAAGCCAATTTATTTTTTCAAGTTAACAAACTTCCCTGTAACAGCAATAAGTTTATTCATTATACGTGTACCCTTAACAGAGTCGTATGAATCACTAGTTTTTGATAAATGATTAGTTAGATCCTCAAGGCTTAAATTACTTGAAATACACATAGGCTTTTCAGATGCATAACGATAAGTAATAATTGGCCCTAATATTTCATCTCTAAGCCAAGCGGTCATATTTTCACTACCAAGATCATCAAGCATTAAAACATCTACAGTTTTAAGCTTATTTAAAATAGCCTCAAGACGAGCTGAATCATTTAATGAATTTTTAATAGAACGAACTAAATCAGGAAAATATGCAAGAACAACACTTTTACCTTTCTTAGTAAGTTCATTTGCAACAGCTGCAAGTAAATAAGTTTTACCAGTAGAGAAATCTCCAATTAAACCAAATCCAGTTTTAGAATTATCAACATTAGTAATAAAATTAGTAACTATATTATAAGCGCCTTTTCTATTAGGACGATCTAAATCAAAATCTTCTAGAGACGCTTTCATAACATTTTCAGGTAAAAATAATGCATCAAAAAGCTCACTAGATTTTTCACGTTCTTGTTCATTTACTTTAAATTTACAAGCACGTGCTACAAGCTCTTTTTTATCTTTGTCGTATACAAGATTAAATCCTTTAACATTTAAAGGACAATGTTCTAAGCCCTTACAACCTTTACATCCTTTAAAGCTATTAAGCATTTGATACATTAAATTAGCATTTTCTTCAGTTACAAGATAATCCTTTAACAAAGGATTTTTTTGTAATTCTTCAACAATGCTATCAGCACTGTCTATATCAAAAGTAGGATTAATTTTCTTCATCGTAAACCTCCACTGAATCAAATAAAGTCTTTTGAGCTTTCTTTACCCAATCAGGATCATTAACATTCTTAAGACTTCTATTTGTCTTCTTAGTCTTTTCTTTATTAGTTACATTATTAAATAAATAAGCATATGCTGTTTTTTCATCAATAACACCATTGTCTCTCATAGTGTTATACATTGATTCAAAATAACCTAAAGCTGGCAAATGGTCGTTATCACGTGTTAAAACATTCCAAACCATCATATTTACAATAGTACGTGAATATGGAATATCTTGATAAATATTTGCAAGCATTAAATTATTTCTGCTATTTGATAAATCAAATTGAGCTAATAATTCTTTGCCACTTATTTTTTCAAAATAAGCTAATAAATCATTTTTATTTTCTTTTTTAGGTTCATCCTCCTCTACATTATTTTGTACAAGTGATGGAATAGCATTATCAGTTGTAATATTAAACATCATACGAGCCTTACGTTTAAATAATACATAAGAGAATTTTTGATTTTTAGCAATACTTTGATTATATAAAGAAATTAAATCATCGGCATTTAAATTAAATGCTGTTGCTACATTTAATATAGTAGATTTAAATTTATCATCAACATAATTATCTAAATAAACTGTATCAATATTCTTTAAAAAATAATCCATATTAAAGCTATCATTAGTTAAATTAACTTCATGAGCACGACGTGCTTCAAGAAGTCTTTCACTCTTAACAGCTTCCTTACTAACATTTGTAACACTATATACCTCATCAAATGATTTAGTTATATTTTGATATTCAGAATAATCAATATTATTTTTAGAGAATACCTCTAAAACCTTATTTAAATTATCTTGTCCAATAAGTGAATTTAAATAAATACCAAGAACTCCATTTTTAATAAATTGGGAAGCACTTTGAGGTAAATATAAAATATACATAATAGAATCATCTTTAGCATAAACATTAAGTAAATTAACAGCCTCTAATGAGAAACGCGCTTTCAAATAATCTTGTTCCTTCATATGAAGAGTATCATATAAAGCGCTATGGCTAGAAAAATACATATGATGATCAGTCTTAGAACACATACTAGATAAGGATAAATAAATTTGTAAAGCATTAGAACCAATTAAAGGAGCATATAATAAGCTTAATACAGAAATATCATCAACAGATAAATTTTGACTAGTGTAGACATCAAGCTCTACGCTTTTAATACTTTTTTCCATATTATTTACTTCTATTTAAGGAAGTACCAAGGAATTCAAATTCTCTAGAAATAAAATTAAATACCTCTAAAATAATTTGCTTAGTCTTTCCAAAATCAAATAAGAAACGAGAATTAATAAAGACATCAACACTTGTTTTATTAATTTCTGTCATAACAACTTTAACAGTAATATCGTAATTATCATTATAAGCTGTAATTTCATTATAATCAGTATTAACTGCTAATACCTTGCAGTTCATGCGCTCTAAAACGTGAGGAATTTCCTCCATTAATTTATCTGCAGTAGTTCTATAATAATGTGATTGTAAATATTCACGCTTTCCATTTTCGCTAGTTTCAATTGATTTTGCCATATTCTTTTATCCTTTCTAATACTTTATTAATATTTTCCTCTGTCTTATTAAAATCAAGGCAAGATTTTAATAAGATATCTGATTTATCTTTTTTCTCTTTAACACTCATTTGACTATCAATACGTTTTATAGCGTCTTCTTTATCCATTTTATTTCTCATCATTAATCTTTTAATTTGTGTAGGTCGACTGACCCATACACAAACAATAAGATTGCATAAAGTTTCAAAATGAGCTTCAAATAAAACAGG
This sequence comes from Acholeplasmatales bacterium, assembly GCA_016288675.1. Classification (GTDB taxonomy): domain Bacteria; phylum Bacillota_I; class Bacilli_A; order Acholeplasmatales; family Anaeroplasmataceae; genus JAEELC01. The sequence goes on from JAEELC010000060.1 coordinate 4,497, forward strand.
CGCATCTATAAAAATAATATCTTCATCCTTATGACTATTTATTAAAGATTCTGTATGTTTATAAATAATAGGATGTACAATACTGTTAAGTTTACTTAGAAGTGAAGAATTATTAAAGACTAATTCTCCAATCTTTTTCATATCTAATGTATTATCACTATTTAGATAATGAAATTCTTTAATTAATGCGTTATAGCAGTCTTGTCCTGGTGCAATTAGTTCTTTATATAAAGCATCAGTATCTATAACACAATAATTTAATTTTCTTAAATAATTTGTTACATAGCTTTTTCCACTAGCTATGCCACCAGTTAAGCCTACTACTATCATAATTAATGTTGACACTTATTACAGTAATAAGTACCCCTTCCACCTAATTTTTCATATAATAATTTTTGTCCACAAACAGGACATACATTTTTTGTATGGACTTTTAAATAATCTTGGAAGCTTCCAGCATGATTTTTACTAGATGTAAAACTTTTAATTGTAGAGCCTCCAAGCTCTATACTTTTTAAAAATATCTTACGACTTTCTTCAATAATACAATCTATTTCTTCTTTTGTAACCATATTTGATGGTCTATAAGGAGAAACATGAGATGTAAATAAAACTTCATCTACATATATATTACCAAGGCCTGACATAATAGATTGATCAAGTAATGATTCCTTAATAGGAATACGTTTTTTATGTATTTTATCAAAGATTATATTATTATCAACACCTTCAATAGGATCTTTTCCTAAATGATTTAATGGTTCAGTTGTAAATAAAGTATCTTTAGTTTTAGTAACCATAATGCCAAATTTTCTTACATCTTGATAATATAAATCATAATCGCTAAGATGAATAATAACATGTATATGCTTATTATCCATACTATTTTTTTCTTCTAAAAATAGCTTACCTTCCATTCTTAAATGAGAAACTAAATAAGTATCATCATTAAGACAAAAAATTATAAATTTTCCACGTCTTTTAATATCTACAAATGTATGATTAATTAAATTAGATTTAAAAGAGGAAACATCCTCTAAAATAATTGTATCATATCTTACATCTATAGCTGCTGTTTTTTGGGCAATTAGGATAGGCTGTGAAGGTCGTAGAGCACGTTCTACTCGGGG
>JAEELC010000061.1 GCA_016288675.1 Acholeplasmatales bacterium
AATTTCTAGTCTATGCAATATTTCTAATTTAGTTATTACTTATTCTAGCCATCATTCATTTAATAAAATGATTATTTCTCCACTTGTTGATGAATTAAAAATGAATGTGATTAAAGAGAAAAGATTGTTTGGTGTGGATAAGGAAGCTGATGATTTATATTTAAGTAAGTCAATGGATGAATTTATTTCATTTAACACTAAAAATGAAACATTAGATAATCATTATTATTCTGGTTTAAATTATTGTACATATGATAATAAATTTACAGGTATAGATAAAGATACTTTTGATAAGTACGTTAAAGGTCCTTTAAAATTAAGCTATACAAAGATGGATACTTATTATAGTTGCCCTTATTCATATTTGTTAAAATATATTCTCAAAGTTGATGAATATGAATCAACTTTAGCTTCTAGGCTTGGTACATATGCTCATGGTATCTTAGAATTCTTTGAAAAAGATAAAGAAAATTTTGATTATGAATCTTCAAAAGAAAAAATGATTAGTGAAATATATGCTAAACAAGAGCTTACTTTAGAAGATAAGTTCTATTTAGATAGAAGTGATGCTTATATTAAAGAAATTATTGAATTTAATAATAAGCAAGAATTAAATTCTAAAATTGATGAGATTAAAACAGAAGAAGATATTAAGGTAGTTCTTCATGATGGCAAAGTTATTTTCGATGGTAAGATTGATAAGCAATATTTAAAAACTATAGGAGATACTAAGTATGTAGCTGTAATCGACTATAAAACTTATATTAAAGAAAATAATCTTTTAAATATTGAGGATGGATTTAATTTACAATTACCAGTATATCTATATTTAATATCTTCTCAAAATCCAAATATTCATTATATGGGTATATATCTTCAATTATTTGATTTTAAAGTAAAGAAATATAATGAAAAAGATAAAGAATATAAACTAAAAGGATTTACAAGTGCTGAAGAACAAGATTTATCAATATTATCTAATGATTATGATACAAATAATTCTGTAGGTAATTATATTTCTCTACGTTTGACTAAAACAGGTTTTCATCCACAAGATTTAAATAAAGTATTAGCTCAATCTGAATTTAAAGATTTAATTGAAGTTGCACGTAATAAGATTGAAGAATTAATTACTCATATTAATTCATTAGAATTTGAAATTAGACCATGTGCAATAGATAAAGATTTTAAAGAAGATGCTAAAGACGATGATGAGGTAAATACATCTCGTTTTGATCATATAGCATGTTCATATTGCACTATGAAGGATATTTGTTATATGAAAAATAATGATATTAAAATATTGCCTAAGAAGCCATTTAAATCAATTTTAAAAGAGGCTTATGAAAAAGAAAAGGCCGAGGCTAATAAAGAAAAATTAGAAGAAATGGAGGAAGAATAATATGGCGTTTATACCAAATCCTAGCCAAGAGCTAGCATTAAGAGATTGGGGAAAAAATGTCTTAGTAAGTGCTGGAGCTGGTTCGGGTAAAACTGCCGTTTTAACTGAACGTATTAAACGAATTATTGAATCAGGTGTATTACCAACTAGATTATTAGTTCTTACATTTACTAAAGATGCCGCAAACGAAATGAAAACTCGTGTTAAAACTAAGCTTAGTGAATCAGATGAATTAAAAAAATATCTTCCTTCTCTTGAACAAGCTTATTTCACAACATTTGACTCTTTCTCCCTATCATTCTGCAAGAAATATTCTTATATGTTATCACTAGGTCAAGATATATCTATTGTAGAAGAAACTACAATTAGTGTTAAAAAGGTTGAAATTCTAAAGAATATTTTTAATGAATATTTAAAAAATGATAATCAAATATTTAAAGAATATTTATCTTTTTATACAACTAAATCTATTGATCAAGCTGTGGATAAAATTCTTAGTGTAATAAAAGGATTAGATCTTTTATATAATCCTATTTCTAAACTAGATGATATTTGTAATCCAAATAATAAAGAAAAATTTAATACATTTATTACAGATAAATATAATGAATATTTAACTGATCAAGCATTAAATATATTAACTGATATGACAAAATTACTTGATGTATTTACAGATATTGGGCAAGCTGATCATTTAAAAGAAAATGTATTATCATTTTTTGTAGATGGATTTGATTTAGAAACATTTAATGATGTAATTTTAAAATATAAATTTAAAACTAGAAATAAAAAATGTGGAATTGAACAAACTAAAGAAGAAAAAAACTTTTTAGATAATGTTAAAGATTCAATAAAAAAATATAAAGAGGATTTAGCTTATAAAGAAAATATTATTAATGATATTTCTTTAAATGATAAGTTTATAGATTTATTTAAAGATATTATTATTAAATATTATGATGAACTTAATAAATTTAAAAGAAGTCTAAATCTATTTGAATATTCTGATATTGCTCGTATGAGTATTCAATTATTAGAAAATAATAAAGATATATGTGAAGAAGTTAAAAATCAATATAAAGAAATTTTAATTGATGAATATCAAGATACATCTGATATGCAAGAAAAGTTTATGAGTTTAATATCACATGATAATCTTTTCATGGTTGGTGATATTAAACAATCTATTTATCGCTTTAGACATGCTAATCCTAATAATTTTAAAGAGAAATATGATACCTATGATAAGCTTTATGAGGAAGATAACGAGCATCAAGGTAAGGTTAAGAACAAATTAATTGATTTTAAAAATGCTAAAGGATTACGTATTGATATGACTCAAAACTTTAGATCTCGTTCTGAAGTTTTAAACAATATCAATAATATGTTTAGTGTAATTATGACTCAAGATCATGGAGATGCTAGATTTGAAGAATCACATCAAATGATTTATGGTGGATTATATACAGAAAAAGAAGCTAATCGTGATTATAATATGAAGATTCTTAATTATGATAAAAAAGAAGCTTCAAGCTTTAATAATGATGAAATAGAAGCTTTTATTGTTGCACAAGATATTTTAAAACGTATTAAGAATAAACAAACAGTTCAATATAATATTGATAAAGATACTAAAGGTTTACGTCCTATAGAATTTAAAGATTTTTGTATTATTTGTGATAGATCTAAGGAGTTTAAAACTCTTGAAGCAGTATTACAGCACTTTAATATTCCTGTATCAATTAATAAGAATGAAGATGTAACTGAATCTAGTTTGCTTAGTACAGTTTTTTCAATTATAAAAGGTATTTCATTAACTTACTTATTACATAATGAAGTTAAGAATAATGCATCTTATTGGCATGCTGTTCTTTCAATATATAGAAGCTTCTTACTTAAAGATAAATATAGTGATAATTATACATTCGATATAGTTATGAGTAAGAATTTAGATAATGAGGTTTCAATTAAATTAAAAGAATTAGCTAATCTTATTGATGAATATTCAAATACACAAATATATAATACAGCTCTTGAATCTTTTAATTTCTTTAAAGAATTAAATAAGGTGGGTTCAATTAATAAGAGTATGCATGAGGTTGAATATATATTCAATATGATTGAATCATTATCTAAAATGGGATATCATTTTACTACTATTTCTGATTATATAGATGATACATTAAATAGTGATTCGAATTTGAATTATTCACTTGATCATTCTGATGATCCGGGTGTAAAGATTATGAATATTCACAAATCAAAGGGACTAGAATTTGCAGTATGCTATTTCCTTGATTTAGATCATGGCCCAAATCTTGAAGATTGCAAACATGATTATGGATTTGATAGCGATTATGCAATATATCTTCCTGCTTTTGTAAAAGATGATAATAGTGAAGGCTTAAGAAAAACAGCACAAGCTATTTTAAATAATTATTATTCTGAGAAAGCAACATTAAGTGAGCGTATTAGATTGTTTTATGTTGCACTTACTCGTGCTAAGGAAGAAATGGTACTTGTTTATCCTAAGATTGAATTAAATGAACTTAAGCTAATGCCTAATAAAATCACAAAATTTAGTGAACTTATTAATATGTATAGATTATCAAGTGGTTATCCTACAATTGATGTTGATATAAAGACTATAAATTTAACACATGATTATATGGATAATAATAAAGAAATTAATATTAAAGATAATGGACCATATTCTTATAAAACATATTCATTTGATTCTAATGTTGTTGAAACAAGCCATATTTCAAAAACTATTAATGAAATAACAGATGAATCTACACGCTTTATTCTTGAATATGGTTCAAAATTCCATGAGGTAATGGAAAGTATTGATTTTAAGAACCCTGATTTATCTAAGATAGATTTAGAATTTAAAGATAAGGTTACAGATATCTTAAATAATGATTTGATGAAAAATATTAGTAAAGCTAATACTTATCATGAACATGAATTTGTGTTTGAAGATAATAATGTTAAATATCACGGTATAATTGATTTACTTGCAGTATATGATGATCATGTAGATATTATTGATTATAAATTATCAAATGCTGAACATGAAGAATATAAGCGTCAACTTGCAATTTACAAGGAGTATGTAAAGCGTCATACTGATTTACCAATAAATTGTTATTTATTATCTTTAAATCAAAATAAAATAAAAAAAGTAGATTAAATCTTAAAAGTCTAATATAATGTTATTAGAAACGGAGGACTAAAATATGAAATATTATCAAGTTGCTCGTATTTTAAATACACATGGTTTAAAAGGTGAATTAAAGCTTCAAGTTATAACTGACTTTGATCGCTTCTATGAAGGATCTAAGCTTTATATTGGATATAAGGATGAATATATTCCTGTAACAGTTAAATATTCTAAAGACTATAAGCAAGGAATACTTGTTGTACTTAAAGATTTAGAAGATATTAATCTTGTTGAAAAATATAAAAATAGCTTTTTATATATTTCAGAAGAAGATAGAGGCGAAGCTCCTGAAGGAGTATATTTCTTTAGCGATTTAATTGGTAAAGAGGTATACAATCAAAATGACGAATTAAAAGGTGTTGTAACTGAAATGGAAGAAAATGGTAATGGATACAATCTTGTAATTAAGAAAGAAAATGATAAAAAGAATTACCGTGTTCCTTTCGTACAAAATGTTTTTATTAAAGAAGTTAAAGAAGATAAGATTATCATTAATGAAATCGAAGGATTATTTTAATGAAGATTAAAATTGTTACATTATTTCCTGATATGTTTTCTGGATTCTTAAATGATTCTATTATTGCTCGCGCAATAAAAGAAAATATTTTAAGCGTAGAATTAATTGATTTTAGAACATATTCTAAGGATAAACATCATCATGTTGATGATACTCCATATGGTGGAGGAGCTGGTATGGTTTTACGCTGTGACATCTTAGGAGATGCGATAAAAGCTAATTCTAGTTCTAACACTCATAAGATTCTTATGTCTCCTCAAGGACATACATATAAACAAGCAGATGCAAATCGCTTAAAAGATATGGAAGAAATAATGATTATATGTGGTCATTATGAAGGATTTGATGAAAGAGTAAGAAATCTTGTAGATGAAGAAATCTCTATTGGTGATTTCGTTTTAACAGGTGGAGAAATTCCAGCAATGACTCTTGTAGATAGTATTACAAGACTATTAAAGGGTGCTATTACTGAAGAAAGCTATGAGGATGATTCTTTTTATTCGGGACTTCTAGAATATCCTCAATATACTCGCCCTCTTGAATATAATGGGGAATCTGTTCCTTTCGTTTTAACTAATGGGGATCATGAAAAGATTCGTGTTTGGCGTAAGAAAGAAAGCTTACGCAGAACTTATCTTCGTCGTCCTGACTTGTTAGAACAAAAAGAACTTAATAAAGAAGAAAAGAAATTACTCAATGAAGTGATTGATGAAGAAAGCGTTAAATAGACGCTTTCTTTTTTTAATGGTATAATGATTTAAAAGAGGTGTTAAATATGAGAAAAAATTTCAAGGAACAATCATGGGTATTTCCTATGCCAGTATTTATTTTAGGTACTTATAATGAGATAGGTACAGCAAATGCGATGACAGCTGCTTGGGCTGGTATTTATGATACTAATAAAGTGTTCGTAAGTTTATCTAGTCATAAGACTACAGATAATTTCAAGCGTACAGGTGCATTTACAGTTTCTTTTGCGACTAAAGAATATGCAAAAGAATGTGATTATGTTGGTATTGTTTCAGGCAATAAGGTTCCTGATAAAGTTGCACGTGCTGGTTTAACTCCTGTAAAAAGCGAGTTTGTTAATGCCCCATATTTTGATGAACTTAATGTAGCTCTTGAATGTGAGGTGTCTAAGATTATTGAAGATGAAGATGGTATCAAATTAATTGGTGATATCATTAATGTATCAGCAGATGAATCTGTATTAACAAATGGAAAAATTGATACTGAGAAATTAGAACCATTATCTTTTGATCCAGCTAATAATAGATATTATACTATTAATGAATATGTCGCTGATGCGTTTAAAGTTGGTATTGAATTAAGAAATAAATAATATATGATTTTTGATTGTTAAAAGTGTTGCTAATTAGAATTAACAAACGATTAACAATCAATTTTTTTATTTATGCTACAATAAAGATGTAGATCTTAAGACTCTATAAAGAGGAAGTTTAAAAATGGAATTTTCAGAAAAATTAAAAGAATTAAGAAAAAGTAAAAATTTAACACAAGAAGAATTAGCAAATGATTTATTTGTATCTTAAAGTTTAATCGCACGCTATTAGAATAATAGTGTGGTTCCTACAAAAGAAAATGTTGATAAGATTGCTAAATATTTTAATGTTTCAAGAAAGGATTTAATTAATGATAGTGATTTGGTTGATATTTGTTTAAACAATAATAAATCTGTAGAATTAATGGAAAAAATTTTCTTAATGATTGTTATTGTCACAAATGCATTAATGCTTATATTGCCTTTTATTCCTTTTGTTAAACAAAGTGTTTGGTTTTATAAAGATAGTAGGACTAATAGGACATATAAATATACATCAATTGTTAGGTTGTTTTTTGATAGAAACAATATGATTATCATTTTATTTTTGTTTGTTTTTGCTGTATGCTTATAAATAGCTATGTTTACATATTTTTGTAAAAATAGTAAACATCACTATTTTTGGAAAGTAATAACTTATTTATTGTTTGTAATTTGTCTATTTTTAATATTCTTCATTATTGTATACACTATTTCATATACAAATAATTCCGGATATGATTTTTAGTGTATTTGTCTTGAATAAAAATAATAAATTGTAAAAAAATTCGATTTAAATAGTAAAAATTTTTAGTAAATTATTATTGAAATAGCCAAAATGGTGTGATATAATTATTGAGGCTTAAAATTAAGCACGCACTTTAATCCGCTATATAGCCGTTTGATTGCTATAGAATGATTTTAGGAAGATAATACTAGTTTTTATATAAGGAGATATATTATTATGGCAAAAGGTCAAGCATTAATTGATGAAATTACAGCATCATATGTAAAGAACGACACTCCAGAATTCCGTCCTGGTGACAACGTAAAGGTTTACGTTAAGATCGTTGAAGGTGAAACTCACCGTATCCAAATTTTCGAAGGTCTTGTAATTAAGAGACAAGGTCATGGTGTTTCTTCAACATTCACTGTTCGTAAGATTTCTAATGGTGTTGGTGTTGAACGTGTATTCCCAGTTAACTCTCCAATCATTGATAAGATTGAAGTAACTCGTAAGGGTAAAGTACGTCGTAACTACTTAGGTTACATCCGTGGTTTATCTGCTAAGGATGCTCGTATTAAAGAACGTCGTTAATTACGTAAAAGAATCTGGTTTCCAGATTCTTTTTTTATTTTCATAAAATTTACATTTATATAGAAGTATATTATAATATAATCAAGCTAGGGGAAAATAGGCATGAATGATAATTCTATATTAGAACCTGTTGATTTATATAACAGAGAATTTAAAGAAAAATTTAAGGAAAACTGCATAAAATATTTCGATGATTTAGTAAAAAAGAGTCAAACCAATGAAGATGAGAATAGAACATTTGTAAAAAACTATAATACTTGCAAAGATAAACGAATTAAGCTTGAAAATAATTCAAATAAGAAAAAAGCATTTAAGATATTATTAATAATATTTATTGTCATTGCGTCAATAATTGCACTATTATCTGCTATAGGTTATTTGAATTTAGATTCTACCACACGTATTGTAGTTCCTATTGCTTTAATTGTTCTTGTTGTTTTATCAATATTTGAAGTTATTAGATTAACTAAAACTATTAAATCTTTAAAAGAAAAAATTGACGAAGCTCGTTCTCAAGAAGAAAAAGAATTACATAATTGTTGGGTTTCTATGGAGAAATTAAATGCTAGTTATGATTGGAATATTCCTTCTGATTTAATGGAAATGACTACGCCTTTAATTGATTTAGATCATTATTTTGATGTTAATAAGTTTGAATATTTACATGAAAAATATGGATTTGATGATGCTAATGATCCTAATTCAAGTACTAATTACGTTATAAGTGGTAATATTAATGGTAATCCCTTTGTATTATTAAATACATATAATACAGAGATGAGGATGAAAACATATACTGGTTCAATCACAATATATTGGACTACTTATTCAACTAATTCTAAAGGTGAAACTGTTACTCATCACCATTCTGAAACTTTAACAGCTTCAATAGAAAAGCCTGCTCCTGTATATTTTTATGATACAAGACTTATATTTGGGGATGATGCAGCACCTGATTTGAATTTTACGAGAGGCCCTGTACTTAAAGGCAATCAAGATGAAAAAGATATTGATAGAATTGTTCGACGTGGTGAGAAGAAGCTTCAAAAGAAGACTGAAAAATCTGTTATGAAGGGTAAGCAATTTAATGCGATGGCAAATTCAGAATTTGAAGTGCTATTTAATGCATTAGATAGAGATAACGAACAACAATTTAGATTATTATTTACACCTCTAGGTCAAAAAAATATGACTAAGCTTATTAAAGAAGATCCATATGGTGATGATTTTTACTGGTATAAGAGAAAATGTCTAAATTATATATTTAGCTCACATTCTCAAAAGATAGATTATGAAATTGAACCTGATAATTTTGTGCATTATGATATAGATTATGCTAGAGAAAATTTCATAAGAATAAATGAAATGTTCTTTAAAGGCTTATATTTTGATTTAGCTCCACTTTTAAGTGTTCCTGTATATCAACAAACAAAAACACATGAATATATATATAAGATTCCTTATGAAGCTTATAATACTAAATATGAACAAGAAGCTCTTGCAAATAGATTTGATAAAAATATTTTGAAGCATCCTAATTCAAGAACTGATTGTATTATTAAATGTGATTTTTCTCATAAGGATAATGATACAGATTATGTAACAGCTCATGCGTATAGTTATTATACTGTTACACATACTGATTACCAAACTCGCCTTGGTGGAGATGGTAACTTGCATACTATCCCTATAACTTGGTATGAATATTTACCTTTAACTAAAGATACAAATATTGCTGTATCTAAAGTTAATACGACACGTCAAAAGTTCAATAATTCTAATGAACTTATTAATAAACTTGCAAGTAAGAAAATGCTTGTATATGAACGTGGTCTTATATCTTGTATTCTAGAAAGTGTACAAGATTTTAAAGATATAAAAAATAAGATAATTAAGAAAGATGAGGAGAAATAAAATGGCAAACGGTCTAGATGAATTAAACGATGAAGTTAGTGAAGGAAGAGATGTTAGAGTAATTAACAAGCAAATTCCAGTAAAGGTTGGAACTGGTTCTAAGATTTTTGAAGTATGCTTATGGCTTTGCTTCATTATTCCAGGACTAATCTTTACTTATAAGAAGGTAAAAGCTGCAGAATATCTTCGTCAGCTTGAACAAAAGCTTCAACATGATGCATCACAAATTGATAACTATCTTGAACAAAGAGTTGTTATTTTAACTAATGCTGCTAAGCTTGTTGAAAAGGCTGTTGATCTTGATAAGAGCACATTTACTGAAATTGCTAAATATCGTAGTGGTGCTATGAGCGATGAAGCTCGTAACCAAGTTTCTAATCAATTAGATTCAATTGGTAAATCTATTAATGTAGCATTTGAAAACTACCCAGATTTAAAGGCTCATCAAGAAATTGCTGATGCACTTCAACAAAATAGCTATCTTCAAAAAGAAATTACTGCTGCACGTGAAGTTTATAACGACACAGTTAATAGATGGAATGCTGATATCCAAGTTTGGCCAACAAAGATGATTGTTGCTGCTAAGCAAGGATATACGACTCGTATCCCATTCTCTACAACTAATGAAGTAAGAGAAAAGGCTAGAGAAGTATTATTCTAAAAAATAATTGACAAAGCTATAATAGCTTTGTCTTTTTTTGCTATAATAGAATTATAAAAAGGATGATTTTATGAGAAAAGATTTAGAAACCATTGAACTTAATAAAAATATTAAAGAATATAAAACTAAATACGAAGAAACATTATCTTCAATGAGTAAGAAATATAAGAAAATTGAATACTTTGCATCTATTATGGCACTTGATTTAAATAAAGATATTATAGGATTCTTTTATAATACTATTGAAAAAAAATATTCGACTGAGGAATTATGTATACGTACATATGGATTTTTACAAGCTATGTTTGTATCAATAGATGCTATTTATTCTTTATCAATGTCTTTAACTAACTCAAAGAACTTTGTAAATATCAACGATAATCCGACTCTACGTGAATTAAAATATATTAGAAATGATGTTGTAGGTCATCCTACAAATAGAATTGTTGCACGTGATGTTGTCTATTGCGTATTAAAGCCTACTGATATTTCAAAATATAGTTTTAAATATCATATTTATAATATGGATAATGAAGAAATTAGAGAAGTATTATTCTAAAAAATAATTGACAAAGCTATAA
>JAEELC010000062.1 GCA_016288675.1 Acholeplasmatales bacterium
CATCGTCGTCATCATGGTGATGGTGGTGATGATGGTGATGACTCTTCATTGACTTAACTTCTTCTAATAATTTAGCTTCAAAATCATCATCGCTAGCTTCAAACGCAGCTAATAATTGTTCATCTTCAAGAGTTGAAACAGGTGTAGTAACAATTAAAGCGTGATCATTATAAGAACGGATAATTTCTAATGTTTCACTAACCTTTTCTTCGCTAGCTACATCAGTTCTAGATAAAATAACTGTCTTAGCATGACTAATTTGGTCAGTATAGAATTCACCAAAGTTTCTTAAATACATCTTAGCCTTAGTTACATCACAAAGACAAACTAAAGCATTAATTTTTGAATCAGGAACCTTAGCGTCAGTTACTGCCTTAACAATGTCAGATAATTTACCAACACCACTTGGTTCGATAATAATTCTATCTGGATTATAATCTTTAGCAAGCTTATTTAAAGCTACTTCAAAATCACCTTGAAGTGAGCAGCAAATGCAACCTTCATTAAGTTCAGTAATATTAATTTTTGTATCTTTTAAGAAACCAGCATCAATACCAATTTCTCCATATTCATTTTCTACTAAAACAACCTTTTCATTTGTTAATTTAGTGCTTAATAATCTTTTAATTAATGTAGTTTTTCCAGCTCCTAGGAAACCAGAAATAATATCAATTTTAATCATAAATTATTCCTTCTTTCATACTAATCCATTATACTATTATTTATATCTGTTTGCAAATCATTTGCAACAAGAGAATATTTATAAGAATTCTCTTTAAATAATAAATATTTTCTATTAAAAAGCCTATAATTGGTTTTAAAATCTTTTTTATTTTCAGTATTTGTTAGATTAAATGTATTAAATCTATCATTTACATAAATACCTGTATTCTTTTGTAATAGAGAATTATTGAAAATTACTAATTCTTTATTTGAATCAGATATTTTTAATCTTTCAAAATCACTCTTTTTTTCAATAATAACTCTTTTTACACTTGCAGGAATATATAATTCTTTAACATGAGCATAATTAATAGAAATACTTTCTACTTCTATACCATTAATACGTGATGGGACTATTGCATATAAATCTTCACTATGTTCATAATATGGTTTTGAAAATCTTAAATCATATAATCCATTATAAAGAACGAATTGATTATATAAAGCATTTGAAAATTTATTTAATGCTAGTTTGTGAATACTATAATTACAAGCTAAATTAAATAATTCATCTTTTGATTTTTCACTATAGATTACAATCACGTTATTAAATTTATCAAAAATCGCACCATCGTGTGTAGTAAAATTTGAAGAATTTGAAACCACTTCATTAGCTTGTAAATCAAGATTAACTATATAATTTATATTCTCGCTTAATATAAATTTATTAACATAAAGTTTTCTTTTTATATCAATTTGAGTAATTTTTACACCTTTATATTCTAAAGGAATTTCTATTAAATCCGTATTCTTAACATCAATAATAGCTCCACGTTTAAACAAATCATATTTAAAATTAGCATCCTCAAATATCTTTTGTTCATGTCTCTTATTATAAAATTTTGAATCCTGGCTCAAGAATAAATTATCCAAGTATAGCAATATTACAATTGTAATAATTATTACAAATAATATATTTAATGTGTTTTCTATCATGTTACCACCTGATATATTTTAACACAATTTATAAAAAAATAAAAAGACGGAAAAATCCGTCTTTGTAATTCCTGAAATTAAAGATTAACAAACAAGGCTAGAAAGTAAATCTATAGCGTTAGAAGCATCGTCTCCTGTTGCTTCTAAAGTTACAATTTCACCTTTTGTGCATGCAAGAGATAATAATCCTAAAATTGATTTAACATCAATTCTAATATTGTTATGAATAAGAGCTAAATCAGATTTGAATGATTGAGCAGCTTTACATATTTCTAAACATTTTCTTGCATGTAATCCGTTATTATCTTTAATTTCTAATTTAATTTCTTTTTTCATGTAAATCACCTCTTGATTAAAGTATACACTTAAAATGTAAAGTTTATTCATTGAAAGCGTAAACATAATTATGAAAATGTTTTCTATAATTTTTTCATATTTGTAATATAATAAAAATAAAGGGAAGTGATTTAAGTGAAAAAAAGATTAATGTGGATAATTCCACTTATCTTTGATTTAATTGGCTTAATTATGTTAATAATTCAAGCAACTTGCTTCAAAGATAAATTTAGTGGATTGTTTGCATTTGAAATGTTTACTGTTACATTAGTACTAATATATCCTCTAATTGGAAAAATATTCAAACTAGATTTACCTTTATCTTTAGAAATCTTAATGTGTTTTCACATCTTTTGTTCTAATTATTTAGGTACAGCTTATAGATTTTATGATATCTTCCCATGGTGGGATTTATTATGCCACGGATATTTTGGACTAATTGCAGCACTAGTTGCATATCTAGTTTTAATTCATGTTGGCGGAAGAAAAATGAATTTTTTAGGTCAAATATTATTCATGTACTTTTTACCAATGGGATGTGCTGCATTCTGGGAAATATGTGAATATTTATCAGATCAAACTACCGGTGGCGATACTCAACATGTATATGATGCCCCATTAGGTGTTAGCCCAGTTGCTGATACTATCGAAGATATGATTATAACTTTTGTTGGTGCTACATTATTTATATTACCTTTAATCATTAGTTATTTTACAAATCGTAAATTTATAAAGTTTATTGATAGAGATTTTGGTTATATTTCAAATGAAACAAATAAAGAGGTTCGATAATGAACCTCTTTTTATTATGTGAATAATTAATAATTTTTACTAATAAATAAAAAAAAAGACTTTTAGAAGTCTTTAGATATAAACAATATTGAAAGATTGGCTTGGCAACTACCTACTCTCACATACGCTCTCGTATACTACCATCGGCGTTAAAGTGCTTAACTTCTGTGTTCGGGATGGGAAC
>JAEELC010000063.1 GCA_016288675.1 Acholeplasmatales bacterium
ATTAATGATAAAATTTATACAATTTATACAAGATATTCAATAAAAATATAGTAAATATCATTAAATATAATAGATATACAAGATATTCAAGCCGAGCTTCATAACTCCTAAGTTAAAGACCGGCAGTTCGAATCTGCCCGGGAACGCCATCTAGTTATTTATGTCTTAAGTTTATTCTTAAGACTTTTTTATTTTATATAAAGAAAAAAGAATAGCCTTACGACTATTCTACAATAACTTTAACTACAATCTTTTTAACAAACATACTCTTCTCATGTTTAACACGAGGTTGAAATGCATCTGTAGGAGAAGCTATTATGTAGCTTCCACTTTGTAATGTTGCAACACTATAAGTAGTTGGGAATTTAAAGAATACAACATCTTTATCTTCATCATAATCTTTATCAATTAACAAACGTGTTGCATCAGCAAATCCAAAATTCTCAACACCTTCAACAATATATTGAATATCATGATATTTAAGGTGAGCTTCAAATAAGCATTCATCAAATTCTAAACTATTATATTCTTGAACATATGCAAATACTTTATCACCATCTATTTCATATTTACCAACAGGTAAAGATTTAAGATTAGTATTCTTTAGCCAATTGAAAGCTTCTTTAAAATATTTAGTATCATAATTATATTTATACGCGTTATTTAATTTATTAATTTCCATAATCTTTTCCACCATCCTATCCTCATTATACTACTAAAAATGCATATTATATATAATCATATATAAATAAAGGAATTACTATTATGATAATTTCTTTATTTAATATATTAAATTCTATGATTTTTATTCAAGTCTTTAAAGATTTCAATTAATTTATCATAATCATCATATGATAAATCACCAATATGACCAATTCTAAATATTGAATCCTTAAATTCTCCACCGTTAGGACAAACATATACACCATATTCATCTTTGATAATTTCAAAAATCTTATGCGCAGATACTCCTTCACGGATTGGATGTAATGGAGTTACAGCATTAGATAAGGAATTTGAACAAATTTCAAAAGGTAAATCCTTAATATGGTCTCTAAAGTATTTCGCTTTAGCAGCAGCTTCTGCAACTTCAGCATCTACTCCTCCTTTATCCTTGATCATATGTAATCTCTTATTTAATTGTAATAAGATACCTACTGCTGGAGTAAAAGGAGTTTGCCCTCTTTCACCATTTACTAAATATTTCTTAATATCAAAATAATATGAAACATGTTTAGCTTTGTTCACACGTTCAATGGCTCTTTGATCAATACAAATTAATGAAATACCAGGAGCTAATGCTAAAGCTTTTTGAGAACCTGTAAGAACAAGGTTAACTCCAAGTTCTTTCATATTGAAGCTATCACATAAAAATGATGATATAGAATCTACAATAAAGAATAAGTTATATTTCTTACAAAACTTAGATAATAAATTGATATCATATAATACACCAGTACTTGTTTCATCAACATTAACAAGTAATGCTGTATATTTAGATCCGTCAATCTTATCTAATTGTTCTGCAGTAATATTACAACCTGGTTCACATATAATTTCAGTATATGGAATTTCATAATTTTGGCATATTTCAACAAATCTATGACCAAAAGAACCACCATTTACGATTAATACGTTATCATTTTGGTTTAATGTGTTTTGTACAGCACAATCCATAGCACCAGTTCCAGAAGCTGTTAAGAATACAATTCTTGAATCTTCATCAGCTTTAAAGAATTCCTTTAATAAAGCTTCATTATCAAGCATAATTTTAGAAAATTCAGGAGTTCTAAAATATGGGATTTGTTCTCCACCAATTTCTCTAATTTCTTTTGTGCTCATTACTGGGCCAACAGTAAAGTTTAACATTATATATACATCTCCATTTATTTGTTATTATAATTTTCAATCATTTTGGCAATACCAAGCGTAATATCTCTTTCGATATTAAAGTTTGGTCTATCTTTAATAACAGAATGAATAAATTCAACTAATTCCATTCTAATTCCTTCGCCATCAAGTTTGTAGAAATATCTTTTATTGTTTTGAGCGTCCTCAAAACGCATTTCAAAATAATCAGTTTTCCACCATGGAGAAGGAATATAAATAAATCCTTTAGTACCACAAATTCTTAAATCAGATTCACTCTTAACACCAACACCAACATTAACGTTTGCTACAGCATTAGGATATCTTAGAGTTAATTTAGTAAATATATCCTTCATTTCAGAATTATCAATAGTATCAAATCTATAATCAGTATAATTTAATCCTAATATCTTAAATACAGGAAGTAAGCCAAATGGACCCCAAGCAGTAAAGCTTGTCGCAAAGTTTGTATCCTTTAACCAATCATACATCTCTAAGCTTGTGCAAGTTGCATCAATAGAACTAACAGAGCCAATCTTTCCAGCCTTAACAAGCAATATTAAGCGTTCAAACGCTAAAGCGTATGCAGTTTTAATTGAATCAAAGACTTTTAAATTATGTTCTTCAGCATAATTTAAAATCTCATTAGCTTTTTCATAACTATCTGCAATAGGTGTATCTATGATTAAATGCTTACCTTCTCTCATTGCACGCATAGCATAATCATATTTCTCACTTGTTTTACATGCAAGATATATAGCATCATTATTTTTAAGTAAATCATCAAAACTATTAACTTTATTTAAATCATTAATTACTTTATCAAACTTATTTGTAAGATAAATATCATTTACAGCACATCCATTAACAAATTTACTTTCACGCTTTAATTTAAGCATTGATGGATCACTTCCTGCAATACCAATACGAAGTACATTTTTACTTCTAAGCATTGTTGAAGATATACCTTCAGTACGTGGCAAATATGTTACAGTACAATATTCTTTTAAATAATCAAAATAACCTGTCCAATCTGAGCCAATCGCAAATATATCAACACCATAACGTTTGATATCATCAATCTTTTGACCTTCATATTCTTCAGGAATAACTAAATCAGCAATACCTAAATCTTCAACAGCCTTCATACGTTCAATTAAAGATTGATCAGTGTTAATTTTACCTCTTATAATATCAAAGTTTTCACTAGTAACTCCAACTATTAAAAAGTCACCAAGTTCTTTAGCTCTTTTAAGTAAATTAATATGACCTTGATGTAAGTGGTCATATGATCCATATGTAATAACCTTTTTCATATATCTCTCTTCTTTCATTTTTTAAAATAATATATCCCGTGAAAATATTATACTACATTTTATCTATAATATCTTTTTTCTATTTATTAACTATAAAAAAATGATAATAGAAAATCTATTACCAATTTTTATTTAGCACCATTGCGCTTTAAAACTCCAAAGAATGTATGGAATATAATCCTTATATTCATTATAAGATTTCTCTTAACTACACCATATAGTTCCAT
Organism: Acholeplasmatales bacterium; assembly: GCA_016288675.1. Classification (GTDB taxonomy): domain Bacteria; phylum Bacillota_I; class Bacilli_A; order Acholeplasmatales; family Anaeroplasmataceae; genus JAEELC01. The sequence continues at coordinate 3,413 of JAEELC010000063.1, forward strand.
TTTTATACGCTCACTATATGTAGTATTACTTCTACCATGACTTGCCCAGAATCCTGTAAGACCAGGTTTTTGTTTAGTTAATAATTTGGCATTTTCTCCATACATATCAAGTTCTTCTTGGAGAATTGGTCTCCATCCAACAATAGACATTTGACCAAATAAGATATTTAATAGTTGTGGTAATTCGTCTAAGCTTGTCTTTCTTAATATCTTACCAACCTTAGTAACTCTAGGATCATCAGTAACCTTAAAGTCTCTGTGCCATTCCTCAAGTTGTTCAGGAGTTAAAATTTCTTCAAGTGGTCTATTATCTATTACCATAGTTCTAAACTTAAACACCTTAAATGTCTTACCATTTTTACCAACACGCTCATGTCCATAAAAAACAGGACCTTTTGATGTAACTTTTACAGCAATGGCGATAATTAAAAATAACCACGAGAAAGCTATAAGAGCAACAAGTGATAATACTATATCAAATAATCTATTAAAAAAAGCATATAATGGCTTTTTCTTATACATAGACATATTATATTCTAATGTTAAACTTTCTTTTACTGAACGTCTCATAATTAGAGCTCCTTTAATAAAAAAACAAAAATATTTTTTACAAATAATATAATGTATTTATTATTATACCAAATTTTTTATCAAAATATACACAAAAATAAAACATGAAATTCATGCGTTATTTAAAATTTTATTAATAATCAATTTTTGACATTAATTCTTTATATTCTTTATAAGATATATTCTTATATTCTTTCCATGATTTATCTAAATCAAAATAACATGAACCATGCATATTACCGCCTCTATCAGTAGGAAGCTCCATGTAATTACCAAATTCATGTTTAAGGATTTCATCATAATGAACAGGAATTGGAATTTCAATATCCTCAAACTTATGATAAGTAACACCTTCATATAATTTAGCATCCCAAATAGTTTTAGGATTAGCTGCACTTAAGCTTTGAGTTGATAAACGTTTTCCTTCAGTATAAGCTTTGCATAATTCATCATTTCTCTTAATGTACCAATTAATACTTCTAAAATGAAGTGAAACTATAAGCTTGTGGATAAAACTCTTAACAGAAAAATGTTTATCTAAAGCCCACCAGCATCTCTTTTTATATTCATTGATGCGTTCGCAATCCTTATTATAAGTTGTCTCATCATCCGATACATAATCAAGTGGGAAAATATCAACCCAAACACCTGAGTTCTTACCTATTTTTAAATCATTATAGCTTGTATTGATTAAACAAGTTGTATCATTGTCTCTAAGCTGAAAATGTCCATTTGGATATTTCTTTTCAGTACGTAATGATTGTGCAAAATATTTAGATGGTATTTCACTTTCAACTACATCTAAGAATTTTTCATAATCAGGACGTTTCATATATAAATCAATATCATCATCCCAAGGAATAAATCCATCATGTCTTATTGCTCCAAGTAAAGTTCCATCACTTGCAACAATTTCTAAATTGTACTTCTTACAAATATCTAGACAAATCTTAACCATTTCGATTTGACATGCCCAAATACGTTTTCTCTTTTCTGTAACCTTAAAGCCACAGATTATTTCTTCATTCATATTCATATACTAAACCTCTATTATTCTTCAAGGGCTTTTCTACTCTTAATCTTTTCTAATGCATATTTAAATACATTATCACGTAATATAAATAACACTATAAAATAAACAACTGCTCCAACTGCAATTCTAACAATTAGATTTACATATAAATTGCTTATACCAATTTTAGATATAAAATAAACAGTAATTGTCATTACTATACCTGCAATAATTTTCTTCCAAATAGAATTTGCTAAGTCTAAGAAAGAATAAGTTTTGCAGAACCTCATATATAAGAATGAGATTAAGCCTTCAGCTATAATTGTTGAAATACAAGCTCCAGTTGGACCAACTGTATTAATTAATATTATATTAAATACTAAATTTACAAATGATCCTGCAATTAAGAAGCCAGCTGAAAGCTTACGCTTACCTGCTGGTATATAATATAATCCACCACCAACATAGCTTATCGCAATAATTGTTACAACAGGAGCTAGCATATATAGCATAGTAACAGTTAAATCATAACCTTCTCCAAAGAAAAGTGGTACAAATACATCAGCGATACAAACAAGTCCAAACGACATAGCTACTGAGAAAGTTAATACCACATCAAATGTAAACTTAGTAAGCTTATTAATGCGCACTGTATCATTAATCTTAAATAGATATGAACTACGTGAAGATATAACATCTGCGATAGCTACAAATCCTATAGATTTACATAAATTAACAAGCTTTGTTGCTGATTCATATTGTCCGTTATAATCATTTTCTTTTGTAATGACACCAAGTAATGTTTTATCAAGAACTGTGTAAAGGCTTGTAGCTATTGTAGGAATAAAATATATTAATGTTTCTTTAAAATGATTCTTTATACTTTTTAGTTCTACTTTAGCAAACATAACAGTCTTTGGTAAAAATAACCACATAGACATATTACCAAGTAACATAGCCATACAGTTTATAAAAATATATTTAGCTACATCAGCTTGACTTTTAACAAATAAGAAAATCATTACACATCCAGTAACCTTAAATAGCGCATTTATGATTATATTATATTTAAATTTTTCAAGTCCTGCATAAAGCCAAGAAATATCAAATATAACTGCAACAATTTGGAATGACCAAATCCATAAATAATCTTTATATTCAGTATAATTTAAACATAAAACAAGAAATGCACATAAGCTTATTAAGGCTGTAAAAATAGTTATAATTTCAATTTCAAAGAATGTCTTTGATAATTGTTTTTTATCATCTCTACATCTTGATATTTCTCTAGTACCATAAGAAACAGTACCAAGTGCTCCAAATAGTGTAAAGAAAGCTACAATTGAATTTGTATAACTAGAAATACCAACTCCTGTAGGAGTTAAAACTCTAGATACATAAGGAGTAGTAACTAGTGGTACTATTAAAATTAATATTTGATAGAAATTGTTTAATATTATATTTTTAAATAAAGAAGGTTTTTTATCCTTCTTTTTTTCTACATCAACGTCGTTTTCCATAATATCCTCTTTTAAAAAAATATTGCGTATAAGTATTTTAACATTATACGCAATATTTATCAAATAACTATTTAATTTGTTTAAGGAAGTTTAAAGCTTCGCTAATTGTATCATCCATATCATAATATTTATA
>JAEELC010000064.1 GCA_016288675.1 Acholeplasmatales bacterium
AAGTGTTAATTTATTACAATTCTTAACTTTCATAATAAACCTCCTTGTGTTTTAAGAATTGTAAGATTGATCAATATAATTATAACTTATTTTTTGATTGGAATAAAAATATTATCGTTTTCTTTAATTTGTCATATAACAGTCCATAATATAATTACTTGTCATTGTGGCATTTTTTTTAAATCCATGCTATACTAAAATACAATAGATATATAATTTATTTTGAAAAAGTTATATAAATCATATATTTTAAGAGAGGATGGGATTGAAATGAGGAAAAACATAATAATTAAATTATTATTAATGCCATTACTTTGTAGCTTTATTGTTTTTTCTTTTTTTATAGCATCTATTTCTGTTAAAGCGCATGATAATAATGGAACTGTTTTAAATGTTGGTGTTCCAGTAGATAGATGTCCAGTATTTTATACTGATTCTAAGACAGGTGAAGTTGTTGGTATTGGTGCAGATTTATTAAAAGCTGCATGTGAAAATATTGGCTATGAGGTTTCTTTTAAGATAATAATGGAACCTTCACTTAAAGAAGCTTTAGATAATCCTGATTATGATATTATTATGCCTTTTGGTAGTGCTATCAAAAGCGCAAAAGGAAATAGTACTATTGTTTCTGATAATTTATTCAAAACACCTTTTACCTTGGTTACTACAATAGGTGATACTATTCCAAAATTAGATGAAATTCATGTTGGTATGCTTAGTTCATTAGCAGGTGCTGTTGATACTGTTAAACAAATGTATCCTAATATGGAAGTTACTTTATATGATAAAATGGATGATTGTGTTAAAGCTCTTCGTAATGATAAAGTTGACGCTTTATTACATAATTCATATGTATGGAGCTATATATTACAAAAACCTTTATATCAAGATTTAATGGTTCATCCTGATGCTATGTTTTCAATGGATTTTAGAGCTGGTACATTAGATACATCTAGAGGTAGAGAAATTATTGATATATTAAATGATGGTATTTCTAAAATAACTGATACTAAAAGACAAGCTATTACTCTAGATTATACATCTAGAGATCTTTATCAATATGATTTCTTTGATTATTTATATAGATATAGATTTAATATTATATTAGTTAGTTTATTAATTATTTTATTAATTATTTTTGTTGTAATGAAAAATCGTTCTATTCGCCAAGAGCATGAAAAGAAGATTAGTCTTATTGTTAATCATGACGCTTTAACTGGTGTTTTGAGCTTAGAGGGATTTAAGAAAAGAGCAGAGGAATTAATACATACACATCAAGATACTCCTTATTTGCTTATTTATACTAATATTAAAAATTTTAAATATATAAATGAAAGCTTAGGTATGTCTGCTGGAGATAATTTGTTACGCTTTTTAGCTAATAGAATTAATGGACTTTTAGCAGAAGATGAAACAATGGGACGTGTTAATGCTGATAGATTTGTTATTTTATATAGAAATCGCGGAGAAGAAAGAATGCGTAATGATGATCATGATGCTTTTGATCCTATTAGAAATTTCTTTATTGAATGTGGAAAAGATATTAGAGTATTGCTTTGTTACGGAATTTATGTTTTAACACCTGAAGATTATCAAATAACTAATATTGATAGAATGCTTGATTATGCCCATTCGACTGAGAAAAAGGTTCGTTATAGTCGTAATGAAGGGTTTGATTTCTATAACCATGAGCAATGGGAAAAAGGTAAACAAATTGCTAAAGTAATAAACGCTTTACCAAATGCTATTGAATCTGGTGATATTGAAGTTTGGTATCAGCCACAGGTTAATTATAAAACTGGAGAAATATCTGGTGCTGAAGCTTTAGTACGTTGGAAATATGAAAAACAAAGATATTTAAAGCCAGAATACTTCATTTCTATTTTAGAAGAATCCGGATTAATATATGATCTTGATTGCTATGCTTGGGAACAAGTATGTAAAGATTTAAATAGATGGAATAAAGAAGGATATCATAGATATATTTCTATTAATGTATCACGAAGTGATATTAGAGCTGATAGAGATATCTCTAAGCAGTTAAATGACTTGATAAAAAAATATAATATAAGCCCTGATCAGCTTAGAATAGAGATTACTGAGAGTGCTTATGTGGAAAATCCTGATATTTTAATTAGTACTACAAAGAAATTAAGAGAACTTGGTTTCGAAGTTGAAATGGATGATTTTGGTAGTGGATATTCATCGTTACATATGCTTAAAGAGGTTCCTGTTGATCGTATTAAATTAGATTTGCATTTTTTAACATCATCAGGAGATTCTACTAAGAGTCATACTATCTTAAGCTGTATTATTAAAATGATAAATTTATTAGGTACAAAGATTATTGCAGAAGGTGTAGAAACTATTGAACAAGCTTCTTTCTTAGAAAAGCAAGGCTGCTATGAAATGCAAGGATATTATTTTTATAAGCCTATGACTGTTGAAGAATATGAGCAATTAAATAAGGATAATAAAAAAATGATTAATTAGTAATAATTTTGTATTATTTTTAAGTTGTTTACATAGTAATCAAATCAATAATTTTATAAAACACTTTAAATTGTGTGAAAATTGTAGTATTATATTTAAGTCTATGACCAAAGAAAAGGTACATTTGGGAGAGTTTCAGAGTTAGTAGGTGAATTTTATGAAAATGCCAAATTGTACAGATATTGTATCTACGAAAAGTCTGTGGGAAATTGCTATTGAATTCTTAAGACATGTAGATAAAAATTTAATGGAATATAATTTAAAGCTTGCTTATATTGTTTATTTATTATG
>JAEELC010000065.1 GCA_016288675.1 Acholeplasmatales bacterium
CTTATCTAAATAAATAATTAATTTAAATCCTTAAATACACCATCATTTGATATATCTTCAAAAACTTCTTCTTTTGATTCATTAGAGTTGTTCTCATTATCAAGATGAAGAATATATCTTCCAGCAATAACAATACGACAAATAACTGGTGCAATAATAAAGCTAGATAAACAAGAAATACCTAAGTTAGCTGCAAAGAATCCAGCCCAAAGGTTCTTATTCTTGAATAATTCGCTAAATATCATATATTCGCATAATACGAAGAAAAACTTGTTAAATAAAGGTAATAAAAGTGCAGAGATAAACATAGCAACATAATCTCCACCTCTAAATCTAAATACAAGTTTTAAAAGCACATAAATTAACCCAACAAATAATCCATTTAAAGCTCCACGACCGATAACAGCTAAAACTGTTCCTGGTACGCTATATGCCATAAATACATCACAGCTTCTATCAGCTGCAAAAATGAAAATCCCCCAAATAGTTCCTAGCAATAAACTTGCTAAAGGTCCATATAAAAATGCACCAACTGCAATTACAATTAAAGATAATGGTAATGAATATGTACCAACCTTAAATGTTGTAGCGAATGCTTGAAGTACAATTGTCAATGCAATTAAAACTGCTAAGACTACCATCTTCAAAATATCATTGTGTTTCATATTATTTTCCTTCTTTCTAGTCTCACCGTGCGTGAGTACCATAAGCCCGCAAGTATTATATAATAAAATTTGTAAAAAGAAAAGAGAACCTTTAGGTTCCCTTAAATATTATGCATTTTGCCAGTCAGAACTAGTATCTGCTTGGAAAGCTTTAAGCTTTTTTAAATCATCTTCTTCAATATATTTTTCTTCAACTGCCTTTAATATTAATGCGCTAAAATTAGATAAAGAATGGTTAATAACATTTGCATTTGCTAAATTATCTAAACCCTTTTGTAATTCATATGTGAAGATAGAGGCAATACCTAAAACATTTGCACCAGCACTTCTTAAAATTTCAACGACCTCAATTGAAGAACCAGCAGTTGAAATTAAATCTTCAATTACTACAACCTTTTTACCAGTAGGTACAACTCCTTCAATTTGATTCTTTCTGCCATGGTCCTTAGCACCACTTCTAACATAGCCCATAGGTAGGTTTAAAATATTTGCAACAAGAGCTGCATGAGCAATACCTGCTGTGGATGTGCCCATAACACATTCACAATCCGGATAATATGTACGAATAATTTGAGCTAATCCCTCTTCAATTACATTTCTTACTTCTGGGTAAGATAATGTTAATCTATTATCACAATATATAGGGCTCTTAATTCCACTAGCCCAAGTAAATGGATCATTTGGCTTTAAAAAAACTGCCTTAATGCTAAGTAAGCAAGATGCTACTTTATTTTCTAAATCTGTCATATTAATTAAACTCCTCTAAACATTTTTTATAAGCTTCAACAGGATTTAAAGAACCTGTAATACTTCTTCCAACAACAATAAATGTTGCATGATTTTCTTTTGCAACACTAGGAGTTGCAACTCTTTTTTGATCTTGAGAAGAATCTCCTTTAAGTCTAATACCAGGACAAACTGATATTAATCCTAAATCAGACATAATTTTAGCTTCAAAGCTAGAACATACAACGCCATCTAAACCGGCACTTTTAGCATTTAAAGCTAAACGAGATGCAGCATCAGCCACATTATAAGTTTTATCTACTAAAAGCTCGTTATGTAAGATATCTTCATTTATTGATGTAAGTACAGTTACAGCAATTAGCTTGGTATTTTTACCATTTTGGCTTTCATTTAAGCCTTCACGAGCAGCACGCATCATTTCTATGCCGCCTTCTGCATGAACATTAGTTATATCAACCCCAAGTTCACCAATTTGCTTCATAGCCTTTTTAACTGTATTAGGTATATCATGAAGCTTTAAATCTAAGAATATTTTAAAGCCTAGATTCTTTAATTCTCTAACAAGACTTGGGCCTTCTTTATAATACATTTCCATACCAATTTTTAAATATGGATTTAATCCCTTAAAATCTTTTAAAAAATTCATTAATTTTTCTTTTGAATCAAAATCACATGCGATAATTACATTATTCATAAATATGAGCCTTTCCGATAATACTTTCTAAATTATCTATCTTTAATTCTTTCATAACACGAGGTAAATCTTCTATAATTTTCTTGCACGCAAATGGGTCAATTAAATTTTGTGAACCGACCATAACAAGACTAGCACCCGCATACATCATTTCAATAACATCATAAGCACTACTGATACCTCCCATACCAATAATAGGAATATTTACAGCCTTATAAACTTCATAAACCATTCTTAAAGCGACAGGATAAATACCAGGACCTGAATAACCACCCTTTTTAACGCTTATAATAGGGCGTGCTGATTTAAGGTCAAAGCGCATGCCTACTAACGTATTTATTAAGCTGATTGCATCAGCGCCTGCCTCTTCAACAGCTTGCGCCATTTCAACTATATTTGTTACATTTGGAGATAATTTAACAATAATAGGTTTATTGCATACCTTTTTTACTTCTCTAACAACTTCGCTAGCAACATCTTTATCAATTCCAAAAGCCATTCCACCGCCCTTTACATTAGGACAGCTTATGTTAAGTTCAATCGCAAAAACCTTATCAACGTCATTGAATTTCTTGCATGTTTCTCTATATTCACCAATAGAATGACCACCAACATTAGCAATAACTAAATCTTTGTATACTTTACTAAGCTTAGGTATCTCTTCACTTATTACTTTATCCACACCAGGATTTTGTAAACCGATAGCATTAATTAAGCCATTAGGGCATTCAGCAATACGTGGCAAAGGATTTCCATAGCGAGGATTTAAAGTTGTACCCTTTAAACTTATTGAACCTAAAATACTTATGTCATAGAATTCATTAAATTCATAACCAAATCCAAATGTACCACTAGCAGGTATTATTGGATTTTTAAATTCTTTATTTAAAAATTTAATATTTATGCTCATAAATTCACCTCATCTGCGTCAAAAACAGGTCCTTCCTTACAAACTCTTTTAATACCATTTTTTGTTTCAATCGAACACCCCATACAAGCACCAATACCGCACCCCATACGAGCTTCTAGTGATACATACCCTAAAGTACTATATTTTGTTAAATACTTAAGCATTACAAGTGGACCACAAGCATAATATTTATCAAACTTTAAATTATTATTTTGTAAGAATGATACAGGATTTCCGCAATATCCAAACGAACCATCATCTGTTGTTACATATACATCCCCATATTTTTTAAATTCTTCAACATAACAAACTTCATTAATATTTTTAAATCCTAATAATATATTTGGTCTTATATTTTTTTCATTAAATCTTTTAGCTAGATTTAATAAAGGAGCCATTCCTATACCTCCACCAATTAATAGTGGTGATATAGCATTTAAATCATTAAATCCATTTCCTAAGCCTAAGATAGTATTTATTACGTCTCCTTTTTTATATCTTGTTAGGTCACGTGTACCATGACCTAACACTTTATATAAAAATGAAACAGTTTTAGAATCATAATCATGAATAGAAAGAGGACGGCGTAAATAATAATTATCTAATTTAAGCTCAGCAAATTCTCCACTATTCTTTATTTCACTAGTGTCCCCTTCAAGCTTTATAAGGTAAATATCATTATTAATTTGTTTATTCTCTAATACTTTTAAATCAACTGCATTCATATTATTCCTCTGAGTCTATAGTAGATACATTCATTGTGATTCCTTCCAAAACCTCAAGAAGCGCATTTACAGTATCTAGGCAAGTAAATACTGGAACACTATTATCAATGGCACAGCGACGGATTTTAACTCCATCATGAGCTTGTGAAATTGATTCATCAGTCATTGTATTTACAACATAAGATACATAACCTTTTCTAATAGATTCAAGAATTTCTTCGCTTCCTTCACTAATCTTCTTTCTTACACGAGTCTTAATATCATTATCTTTTAAGAAGCTTGCAGTACCAGAAGTGGCTTCAACATTAAATCCTAAATCATAAAATCTCTTAATTAAAGGTAGGGCTTGTTCTTTATCTTTATCAGCAATTGTCACAAATACAGTACCATAATTAACTAGACGTTGTCCTGAAGCCTTAAGGGATTTATATAAAGCCCTATTTAAATTCTTATCATAACCAATAGCTTCACCTGTAGATTTCATTTCAGGGCTTAACACAACATCCATTCCTTGAATTTTAGAGAAGCTAAATGTAGGTGTTTTTACATACCAACGTTTCTTTTCTTCTTTTACTCCAACATAACCTAAATCTTTTAATTTTTTACCAAGCATAACTTCACTTGCGATATCTGCGATAGGAGCTCCTGTAGATTTAGCCAAAAAAGGTACAGTTCTACTTGATCTAGGATTAACTTCAATTATTGAAACATTATCATTCTTTTCAACAATAAATTGAATGTTAAACAAACCAATCATACCTAAAGCTAAGCCAATACGTTTAGTATCTTCAATAATTTTATCTTTAACATTTTGGCTTAAAGAGTATGGTGGATATACGCTCATTGAATCACCTGAATGAACACCAGTACGTTCAATTAATTGCATAATACCTGGGATATATACATCATCTCCATCACAAATAGCATCTACTTCACATTCAATTCCATAAATATATTTATCGATTAATACAGGATGTTCAGAATCAAATTCCATAACTTCCTTCATGAAATTCTTAAGGCTATTCTCCTCACTTATGATTTTCATCATTCTTCCGCCTAATACAAAGCTAGGACGAACTAATACTGGATATCCTATTTCATTTGCGACTTTAATACCATCATTAACAGAATTTACCGCAAATCCTTTTGGAAGTGGAATATTAATCTTAGCCATTTCATTTTCAAATAAATCTCTATCTTCAGCTTTATTAATAGCTTCAATTGAAGAACCAATAATATTAACTCCAAGCTTAACCAAATCATTTGCTAAATTAATTGGCGTTTGACCACCAAGTGTTACAATAACACCTTCTGGCTTTTCAAAATCAATTACATTCATGACATCTTCAATTGTTAATGGTTCAAAATATAATTTATCTGATAATGTATAATCTGTAGATACTGTCTCAGGGTTATTGTTAATAACAATAGCCTCATATCCAAGCTTTTGAATAGACCAAATACAATGAGTAGTTGAATAATCAAATTCTACTCCTTGACCAATTCTTATAGGTCCACTACCTAATACAATTATCTTTTTCTTATCACTTCTAACACTTTCATTTTCATGTTCATAAGTTGAATAGAAATAAGGAATATAACTCTTAAATTCACTTGCACAAGTATCTATCATTTTATATACTGGATAAATATTATTTTCACGTCTAAATTTATATATATCAATTTTGGATTTATTATAAATAGAACCTATATATTCATCAGAAAATCCATATTTTTTAGCTTCCTTGAAAATTTCAATATCAAATTTATTGTTTTTTAATTTATTTTCAATTTCAATAATGTGATTCCATTTTTCAAGGAAAAATCTATCAATTTTAGTTAAGAAATAGATTTCATCAATTGTAACACCTTTTCTTAAAGCTTCACAAATTGCATAAGGACGTTCATCAGTATGCTCATTAATAATTTCAAGTAATTCATCAACTGTCTTATCTTTGAATTTCTTTAATTCTAAATGACAAGTTTTATTTTCAAGACTTCTAAAGGCCTTTAGCATACTTTCCTCAATTGTTCTACCAAGTGCCATTACTTCACCAGTAGCCTTCATTTGCGTAGAAAGAATACGACTAGCATCATTAAACTTATCAAATGGGAAACGAGGCACTTTAGTAACAACATAATCTAAAGTAGGTTCAAAGCTTGCAACTGTATTAGCAATTCTAATTTCATCTAAAGTTAAACCAACTGCAATTTTTGCTGATACTCTAGCAATAGGGAACCCAGAAGCTTTACTAGCTAATGCAGACGAACGAGATACACGAGGATTAACTTCTATTACATAATATTGGAATGAATAAGGATCAAGTGAAAATTGAACATTACAACCACCTTCAATTTTCAAGCTTCTAATAATCTTTAATGCACTATTTCTAAGCATTTGATATTCTTTATTAGTTAATGTTTGGCTTGGTGCAACTACAACTGAATCACCAGTATGAATACCTACTGGGTCTACATTTTCCATATTACATACTACAATTGCAGTATCATTTTTATCACGTAATACTTCATATTCAATTTCTTTATATCCTTTAATGGACTTTTCTACTAATACTTCTCCTACTGGGCTAAGCTTTAAAGCATTTTTAGCAAGCTCTTCAAGTTCAGTATCATTATCAGCAAATCCACCACCAGTACCACCAAGAGTAAATGCAGGACGTAAAATAACAGGATAACCTATTTTATGAGCAGCGTTAAAACAAGCTTCTAAGCTGTTACAATTAAATGACTCTAAAACAGGTTCTCCAATTTCCTCACATAATTCTTTAAATAATTCTCTATCTTCAGCTTTACTGATAGCATCATATCCAGTACCAAGAAGTTCAGTTTGACACTCCTCTAAAATACCATTTTTGTAAAGCTTCATACCTAAATTTAAACCAGTTTGACCACCAATTGAACAGATAATACCATCAGGGCGTTCTTTTCTAATAATCTTTGCAACGTTTTCTAAATCTAAAGGTTCCATATAAACCTTATCTGCTATTTTTGTATCTGTCATAATAGTAGCAGGGTTAGAATTAACAAGTACTGTTTCATATCCTTCTTCTTTTAAAGCTAAGCAAGCTTGAGTACCTGCATAATCAAATTCTGCTCCTTGTCCTATCATAATAGGACCACTACCAATAATCATAATCTTATGTAAATCATTACGCTTAGGCATTTTCCTTTTCCTCCTTAAAACTCTTCATATTATTTAAGAAATCTTCAAAGATATATCTTGAATCTTCAGGACCAGCAGCACTTTCAGGATGATATTGTACAGCAATAACTTTATTCTTAATATCCTCCATACCTTCAGCCTCATCATCAAGTAAATTGATATGAGTTAAGGTTAAATCTGTATTCTTTAAAGACTTTATATCAATTGCATAAGAATGGTTTTGAGATGTAATTTCAATTTTGCCACTCTTAAGATTTTTAACAGGATGATTAGCACCACGATGACCGAACTTCATCTTATATGTTTTAGCACCATAAGCAAGTCCGATCATTTGGTGTCCTAAGCAAATACCAAGCATAGGCAATTTACCTTTAAGAGTCTTGATGGTATTTATTACATCAACTACATCTAATGGATCACCAGGTCCATTTGATATAAATAAACCATCAGGCTTATATTTAAGAATTGTTTCTACACTAGTGTTATAAGGAACAACTACAACATTACACTTATATTCATTTAAAAGTCTAATAATATTAAGCTTACAACCGCAGTCAATAGCGACAACTGTAAACATAGGGTTAGGGCATCTAGAATACCAAATCTTCTTACTAGATACTTTTTCTACTTGATTATGAACTAGACAATAAAAAGCTAGTTCCTTTAAACATTGCTCATCAGGTACATCCTCATCAACTATCATGGCCTTCATAGAGCCATAGTCTCTAATTATCCTAACAAGCTCTCTTGTATCAATACCTTCAATACCTGCAGCATGTGATTCTTCCATCTTTTCACCAAGAGTTTGAGTGTATCTAAAATTAGATGGTAAATCATTATACTCATGAACTACAAATCCTGAACAATAAACACCTTTAGATTCATAATCTTCACTTGTTAGACCATAATTTCCTATAAGAGGATATGTCATTACAATGATTTGATCGCAGTAAGATGGGTCACTTAAAATTTCTTGGTAACCTACCATACTTGTGTTGAATACAATTTCAGCGATCTTTTTTTCATGTGAACCAAATCCGTTTCCATGAAAAATGCTGCCATTTTCAAGAACTAGCTTTCTTTTCATATTAAATTTCTCCTTTTTATTTCTGATATACTATCTTACCGTTATAAATTGTAAGTGTATTAAATCCGTACATACTCATTCCTATATATGGACAATTGTGTCCTTTTGATTTTATTTCTGTTTCTGTATAAGTATGTATATTATCAATATCTAATACACATAAATTTGCAGTACTTCCAACTTTAATTTCATTTCTAGGAAGTCCTATCAAATCTAGAGCGTTATTAGACATATAATCTTCAAATTGTTTAAAATTTATTAGTCCTGTTCTTACAAGATTTGTATATACAAGAGGCGCTGCTGTTTCAATTCCAATAATTCCATTTGCGGCCTTTGCATATTCTTTATTTTTATCCTCAAAAGTATGTGGAGCATGATCTGTACATATACAGCATGCAACACCATTAAGTAGCGCTTTAACAGTTTCTAATCTATTTTCTTCGCTTCTTAAAGGAGGATTCATCTTATAATTAGTATTTTTTATCATATCCTTATTTAAGAATAAGTGATGAGGGCTTACCTCACATGTAATCTTATAACCTTTATCTTGGGCATCTCTAATAGCTTCAAAGCTTTCAAGACAAGACATATGACAAAAATGATATCTAGCATTATATTTTTTTATTTCTTCTATTTCTCTTCTAACTGCTACATATTCACTTCTAGGATCTTCTTTTGCGTAATCATAATCTTCAGCATGACTTGCAATAAATAAATTATATTTATTTGATAATTTAAGAGCTTTATCAAGTAAATCTATATTATTAACTCCAACACCATCATCACTGAAATATCTAGTTTTATCTTTTAAATTTATAATATCAGATAATTCTTTTCCTAATTGGCCTTTTGTCAAACTCGCATAAGGAATAACATTAATGATTGCATCACGCTTTATAATATCTTCTTCAATTTTCAAATTTTCTAAAGAATCAGGGACCGGATTCAAATTAGCCATCGCAAGTACTGTAGTATAACCTCCTTTAGCACTTGCTAAGCTACCTGTTCTTATAGTTTCTTTATCTTCAAAGCCAGGCTCTCTAAAATGTACATGTAAATCTGTTAAGCCTGGGCATATGTACATATTATTTAAATCTAGGCCTTCACCTTTTATTTCGTCTTCAATTTTAATAATTTTGTTTCCTTCAATCAGAATATCTTTTTTAATAAGTTTTGTTCCTATTCTGATTCTTCCATTTTTAAGTAACATTCCCTATAGCTCCTCTTTTAATAATTTATAAATAACTGCCATTCTGACATATACACCATTTTCCATTTGCTTAAACATACGACTCTTTTCGCATTCAACAACCTCATCAGTTAATTCAATACCCCTATTTACTGGAGCTGGATGCATAATAATAGCGTTATTTTTCATTCTATTTACTTTATCAATATCTAAGCCATAAAGCTTGTTATATTCTTCTTTAGAAATATCAAGATGAGCAGAACGTTCAAATTGTACTCTAAGAAGCATAACTACATCACTATTCTTAAGAGCTTCATCTAAGCTTATTTGTGGTGCAGTATCATCCATAAAGCAATCAGGACCAGAAATAAATACATTCATTCCCAATCTTTTCATAATTTCAGCATTAGTATGAGCAACTCTAGAATGCGCAATATCTCCTATAATTGTCACATTTAATCCATCAAAGTGACCAAATTCTTCATAAATTGTAAATAAATCTAATAGGCTTTGAGTAGGATGATCACTCTTACCATCACCTGCGTTTATAATAGGTATATTTATATTCTCTAATTCTTGATAATATTTATCAATTGAATGTCTAATTACAACTGCATCAAATCCAATAGATTCTAAAGTTTTAACAGTATCATATAAAGACTCTCCTTTATTGACTGAACTAGTAGAAATATTCACATCTACATAATCAATACCAAGCTTTAGCATAGCCATTAAGAAACTATTTTTAGTTCTTGTTGAATTTTCAAAAAAAAGAGTGGCTATTCTCTTACCAGAAAAGGAAAAAGAATAACCACTCTTGAATTTGGTTGCTAAAGAAAGAATTGAATTAACTTGTGTGATTGTTAGACTCTTCAAATTAAATAAACCCTTCATATTAACACCTCTTTATAAAAAAAGGTTTCAAGTCCTAGACTTAAAACCTTTAAGTGTTAGTTAAATTCTAGGATTCAACCTTATTTCTATCTTTATAATATCACAATAACTTAATGAATTCAAAACCATTTTTTATGAAAACGGTTTACCGTATTTTTAATCATTGTAAATAACTAAAATATTTTTATCTTTTTTTGCTAAATATAATGCCTCATCAGCAAATATAGCAGCTTGCTTAATATCAATATTATCCGTATTAAAATAAATACCACATGAGAACTTATCATCATCCTTAGTCTCAAATAATGGTAAATCATTTAATCTATTGATGCTATTAATTACTTCTTTTCTAGATTTATTCTTAAATACGGCAATAAATTCATCTCCACCAACTCTATAAATATCAGCATCTAAGCTAACATTTAAATTTTTAGCAAATTCTTTTAGATATAAATCACCATGTCTATGTCCATAAGTATCGTTAATAGTCTTTAGATTATTAATATCAATATATGCAAGAGCAGAAAAATCCTTCATATCGCAAATTGATTCATAGCTACCACGACTTAATAAACCAGTTAAAGCGTCATGATTATAACTAGTTTCAAGCTCTGTATATTTAGTATTCATTTGATAATATCTGCTTACTTGAGAATAATATAATTTTTCTCTTTCAAACTTCTTCTCAAATTCGCTTTCTAAAGCTTTGTTGTATTTTTCAAGAATATTAATATATTCATCAACATTTGATTTATCAATGCACTTTAATAAAATCCTTAAAAGATCTACAGTATAATTACTGCAGCTAGATTCTTGTAAGAAATATGTACAAATAGCTTTAACTTCTTCTTTCTTTCCTAAATCTAATAAAGCTTCAAGAATAAGTAAATGAATATCAAAATTTTGACTTAAAATATCAGCATCAATCTCATATACAAATTTAATATAATTATTTAAAGATTTTTCTACATAATCTTTAGAAAATTTATGTCCAAATTTTGAAATAGCATAATATCTATTAATTTCTTGTATATTTAAATATCTCTTATTAGCATTTTTTTCTAATAAATCTTTTGTAATATTAAAATAATATAGAGATTTATCATAATTATTAAGATTAATATAAGCTAAGCATTGATTAAAATATGATACAATTTGATAATCAACACTTAATTCTTTAAATCTAGGATCAGCTAAAATTTGAGTATTTGTTTCAAGAACATGCTCATCATCTTTTAACGCAAATAATACATTTACTAGGAATACATCACCATAGTATCTATATTTATAATCTAGATTTTCTAATTCTAATATTTTAAAGCTATAGTCTATTGTGTGATAAAAATCCCCCATGTTAAAAAATATATATGCTTTTGAATAATAAACATAATATCTATATAAAGCAGAATCAAAAGGAAGTGCTTCATATCTATCTAAGACTTTTATAATTAAAGAATATAACTGAGGAGAACTTGGCATTTCATAATGTGTAACCAACTTATTGAAATAAGCTGCATTATTCTCACTATTATCTTCTAAAAAAGCTTCTATTAAATTATAATAATTATCTCTATTTACTATATCTTTTTTTATAATTTCAATTGCTTCACTTAAAATCATACTTTTTCCCTTCTAATGATTGTAAAGATTTTAACGCATTTAATTCAATTTGTCAAATCATTATATTTTTAATGCTACTATTCGTTCTATTAAATCTTCTAAGGAGTTAGTTTCTGAGGCATAAATAACACCTATATGTGCAAAAAGCGTTACAGGATAATCAAGAATAAGATGTATATTATCTATTTCATTCTTTATACGTGTTAAGAAATCCTTCATATCTACTTGATCTTTATATCTATAAATAATTAAAAATTTAGCTTCAGTAATATGAGCAACACTACCTGTTGTCATACAGTTAATAACAATCTTATCAGCAATAAGTTTTAGTAATGTATTTCCAATCTTAGTACCATAATTTTTAACAACACTTAAATATTCAGGAATATCTACCTTAACTACTGCAAAATCAGTTCTTCTAAGTCTATATGCTTCGTTATAACCTGATAAATGTTCAAAAAATCCTCTACTATTATTAACATTAGTTAAAGAATCATATGTTGAATTTGCTTTATTAATTGATAAACTCTTATTATATTCGTCAATATCAACGAAGAATCCTAAAAGGCCTATAATCTTACCATCTACATAAATAGGGAATTTATTAGCGCTAATATTATGAACAACACCTTTAATTACACACTTACCTTGAGAATTTCTAATAATTTTACCTTCTTGAAGTACTGCATATTCATCATTTTTATATGGATCATCATATACATGCCAATGCATATCTTCATCTGTATTACCAATTAATTCATTGACATCTTTAATTCCGTAAACTTTTAAAAATGATTCTGATGCTCCTAAGAAACGTCTATCTTTATCTTTCCAGAAGAAATTTATATCAGATGTAGACATTAAATTCTTCCATAGATAAGAGTTTAGCATATCTTCATTTGTTTCTAACTTATCTTGCTTAATATTATTTTTAAAAATATTAGCTATATCATCATTAGTATAGTTTTGTTGTCTTACACAAGCAAAATAAACTTTTTCATTAGTATTAGGGACACAAAAGATTGTATGTTCGCATAATATATATTCACCATTTTTATCTTTTGTTCTAAATAATTCTGCGAATATATCTTTTCCTTTATTTGATTTTCTATATTCTTGAGAAATAAATTTTCTAAACCTTTCTCTATCTGGTTTATAAATAACATTTTCTATATAATACTCAGAAAAACTATCAAGATCATATTTTTTTTCTTTGCTAATATCTACACCTGTTAATTTATCTATATCAATATAACTATTATCGTTTAAATCAATATATTTAACATTTGAGTATAAATATAATAAATTTCTTAATAAGCTGTCTAATTGTTTATTAAAATCTTTTCCTTCATCTCTCGTAATATTTGTAATACTGAAATTTAGCATAGTATAGTTATTAC
>JAEELC010000066.1 GCA_016288675.1 Acholeplasmatales bacterium
GAGCTGCAAGAACTGGTATTAACCCTGCAACTGGTGAATCAATTTCGATTCCAGAACAAAGAACTCCTGCATTCAAAGCTGGAAAACAACTAAAAGACAGACTTCGTTAATGACAATATTTGATATTGTAAAAGCTAACGACTTAGGAAGGCTAAAGGACAACCTTAAATTCTTTAACATTAATGTAAAAGATGAGGAATCCTTTAGCCTTTTACATTATTCAGTATTAAACAATAACCTTATGATGGTGAGGTATTTGCTTAAGAACAATATTGATATAAACGCTGTTAATTATTTAGGTAATACTGCATTACACCTAAGTGTAATGACTAATAATATTGGTATTTTTAAAGCACTAGTCAGAGCAAATGCTTTAATTGATTTAAAAAATAATGCTCTTGAAACCCCATTAATGATAGCTATTCGCTTAGATAGAAGAGATATGATTGATATATTATTAAGTCTTAATGCTAATACTAAATACTTAAACAAGAATAATGAAAATGTATTATTTTTAGCAATGAGAACTAATAATTTAAATTTAATTAAATCTATATTAGAAAAAGATTTAGATTCAATATATCAAAAAAATATTAATGGAGATTCTTTATTACATATAGCCGCAAAAGCTAGTAATAAGGAAGCTATTGAATTATTATTTAAATTTAAAATGCTACCTAATATTTTAAATAATAATATGGAAACCCCTCTATTTTATGCTGTTAGAAATTCTAATTTAGATATCATTAGAATATTAATAGATAATAAAGCTTTAATAGAGTATACAAATAAATATAATGAATCTATATTTGATATTGCAAATGTAAGAACTCTTGATTATTTATTATTTAGATATAACAGTGTTAGCTATTTAAATTATAAAAATAATTATCCATTAATTTATGCTGTGATTAGTCATAATACAAATTTGGTTAAATATAATTTAAATTATATTGAAATAAATAAAAAGGATAGTGATAATTTGTCTGCATTGGATTATGCAAACATGTATCAATATCCTGAATATGTTAAACTGATTAAATCTTTATAATATAATTAAAGCTATAACTGTAGCTGTAAAATTATTAAGAATATGTACTGCGATAGAAGCAATTAAGTTTCTATCGCTTTTTAAATATATAACACCAAATGTTAATCCCATCGCAAAATATGGAATACCAATAGCTAAAGTGTATCCAAATGCTTGAAGAGCTGGATATGTAAGACGAAGTGTATCATAGCTAGTAGTAATATGCATTCCACCAAAGATTATTGCAGAAATGATTAAGAATAAATATTTATTTTTTAAAACACCATAATATGATTTTCTAAAAATAAATTCTTCTACAATAGGACCTATGATTATTACACATGGTGCATATATCATATATGCATATGGGTTTGATAATGTAGAATTAATAGTTGCTTCATTCGTAGATTCCATTTGAATAATTGATCTACTTATAATAGCTGCAAACATATTAACAAAGAACATTGCTATCACTGATAAGAAAAAGAATATTGCTGCCTTGTTAGTATCTTTAATTCTTTTGAAATCTTTTTTTAATTCATTATGATGTATTGCAAGTAAGCTTATAAATAAAACTAAATATATTGATACATTTACTGCGGCTACAAATATTGCATCACGTCCCTCAAACGGATGATTAAAGAATACTTTTAAAGGTATTACTATAATTCTATCAAAGGCATTAAATACAAAATAATAAACTAAAATTGCTAATAATGATTTATAGAAATCAGCATTGAAAAACTTTTTAATTTTATTTGGTTCTGTTAAATCTACTACATCGATATCTTCCATATGATTCTTTCTCCTTATAATTTAAATTATCTAAATAAATTATAGCAAAAAATAAGTAGATTAACTACCATAAAAACTTTTAAAATAGGACAAAAATTGTTATAATCTTTTTAGAGGTTTTTTTATGGATTTAATTATTTCTAGTAACAACAAAAATAAGATTAAAGAAATTAATGATTTATTATCTGATTTAAATATAAATTTATTATCATTATCAGATATTAATTTTAATTTAGATATCGAGGAAACGGGTACCACCTTTGAAGAAAATTCATATATTAAGGCTAGTACTATTGAATCAACATATCATAAAGCGACTATCGCGGATGATTCAGGATTGTGTGTTGAGGCTCTTAATGGTGCCCCGGGTGTTTATAGTCATCGCTTTGCTGGTGTTGAATGTGATGATACTAAGAATAATTTAAAGCTAGTAGAAGTATTAAAAAACGAAAAAAAACGTAATGCTAAATTCGTATCAGTTATTTGCTATATTAATAATGGAGTTGTTAAATATGCCAAAGGAGAAATTAGTGGTGTAATTATTGATACTCCACGTGGCAATAATGGATTTGGATATGATCCATATTTCTTTATTCCATCCTTAAATAAAACTATGGCAGAATTAACATTAACTGAGAAGAATAAAATATCTCATAGAGCTTTAGCTCTTAAAGCTTTAAAGGAAATTATATATGAAGATATTAATAATAAGTGATTCTCATGGTAATTTATCTCGTGTTTTAAACCTTGCAGAAAAGTATAAGGATTATACTAAAATTCATCTAGGTGATAGAGGATTTGACTCTAAGAGCTTAGAAGAACTTGGATTTTATTATGTAGATGGTAATTGTGACTATACACAAAGTGTGAAAACTCGTATTTGTGAAATAGATGGTAAGAGATTCTTACTTACACATGGAGATTTATATAATGTAAGAAATTCAATTAATAATCTATATTATCTTGGTTTAGAGAATAAATGTGATTATGTATTATTTGGCCATACTCATGTTCAGTTTAAAGAAATTGGCGATATCTCATTTATAAATCCTGGCGCTTTAAAGGATAACCATTATTGCGTTATTGAAGATGATATAATCAAATTCTTTTAATTGAAAGGAGAAATAATATGACACTTCAGGAATTATTGCATCTAGATTGTTCTAAGAAGAATCTTAGAAAGATAGATACGTATTTATCTCGTTTAAATGAAAATACAATAGAATATGCAACAGTAAATTCATTTAAAGGTAAAATGTTATATGAATTAGGTAATGTTAAAGAAGCTATTACTTTGCTTATTCAAGCTCTTGCTAATGAATCAAGAGATTCTTTTGTTGTGTTATATTGTAATCCTTTAATTGATATATATTTAGATTTAGATGATTATGCTAAAGCTTGTAAATATATTGAACTTAAAAATAATCATTTAGCTCCATTAGATAAAGCTAGTCATACTCTTGATATGATTAAGCTTTATGCTAAAAAACAAGATATTAGTAATGCACTTATTAATATTCGGAGTTACTTAAATGATGATATTGAAGAAAACGAAAAGAGTTATGTTTTACGTTTACTTATCAATTATGATTATAAACAAAATAATTTAGAAGAATTTGATAAATATTATGATATCGTACTTGATAGTTATAAAATTCAAAATGATATAATAAATTTAAGCGAGCTTTATAAAATGAAGCTTGAGCTTTTATATAAACATGATGTTAATAAATGTTTAGAATTAATTAAAAATATTGATTTAACTAATTTAACAGAATCATTTGTTATATTTGTCCACACATTAGAATTAGAAATAGTAGCCTTTAAGAATTTTAATACCCGTAAAGCTACTATTCTAGATACTGAATATGAACCTTATGTATTTGAACATAAAGATGATAATAAAGAAGAAGCTAAAGCTTATTACAATATAGCTTTAAAGTTATATCAAAAAGTTAATAATTCATATAGTGTTGGATATATTAAAAATGTATTAAAAGAATTTGATAGTAAACAAACAGATATTAAGAAAGAAAAAACTAAATCTAAATTTAATGACTATAACCAAGTTGTTATTGAACGTGTTATAAAAGAAGAGAAGACTTTTGATCAGAAAGAATTAGAATATACAACTAGCGATAAGCCAACTATAGAGATTAGCCAAAATTATAAAAAAATTAATGATTGTATTTCTAAAATGGTTGAAATTGATCCATCTTTAAAACTTAGAGAATTAATTCGTCAAATGCTAATTATCATTAATGAATCATTTAGCTTTGATGAGGCTTATTTATATGATAAAACAAATAATCACGGCTATCATTTTAAGCTATCTAAGCTATATGATAAAGAAATAAATGATAATATTGATAAGACTTTAAATTTAAGGACTATTGAACTTAATAAAGAAATTATCATTCATGATTTAATTAATTCTTATTATAATCAAAGTATTGTTACATTTACTACTACAACATTTAAAAGCGCAATTGCTTTACCTATACGAAATACTGATATAGCATATGCAAGCTTAGTATTCTTTTTTAAGGATGATACTATTAATGAAAAATTTGAATACCTTAAGATTTTAGGTTCTATATTCAATTTTATTATTAATAATAATACTTATAAAAATAAGATTTTAGAAAATAAAGATGCCTATAATACATTAGAAAATAAATTACCTATCGGTATAAAGACAATTTCTTTAACTGATATATCAATAAATGAAAAAGGGAAAGAAATGCTTAATATTAATTCTAATATTATTAATATTAATGATTTTTATGAATTAATTAAAAACTCTGATAAGCCTATTATTAGAAATGCTTATTTTAATCTATTAAATAATAAAACAAATGAAGAAACATTTGAATATAATTTAATAGATAATATTAGAATTAAAGAAACAGCTTTAAAAGCTGATGGTAATAATATAATTTCTTATTTCACTAATGTTACTGATATTTCAAAGAAAATTGAATCATTAAAGAATTATGCTCATAAGAGTGATTTTGCTAATGTATATAGTTTTAAATGTTTTAAAGATAATTATTTAGAATTATTGCAAAATCATGATAAAGCGGTATGCTTTATCAAAGCTTCGAATTTAAATAATTATGAAACTTTATATGGATATTCTTTTGTAAGAGAAATAATTTATGCTGAAAGTAATATATTATCTTTAAATAAAGATATATATGATTATGAAGTATATCATTTTGATAAAGATGAATTTATATTATTATTTAATAATAATGACAAGAGAAAATTAAATAAAAGCATTAAATTAATTCTAGAATTATTAAAAAAAGAAATTAGTGATATTAATAAGAGAGTAAGGTTAAATTTTATATCAGGTGTCTTTAAACAAAGCGCACATGATCCTAATTTAACATTTGATGATGTTGTTGATAATGCTTATGAAGCATTGTGTGAAGCACTTCATTCTGATAATGATATTGTCTTTTATTCGAATGAACTTTATGATTCGCCATATTATAAGGCGTTTTATGATGAATATAATATTAATGAAGCAATTGAAAAATCGCGATTAGAGAGTGTATACATTCCTCTTTATAATCTAGATAATAGAAGCGTATATGCTTACGAATTAAGCATTATGCTTGATAATGCTCTTGTTGATTCTAATCATATTGAGGATGTTATTAGAATAAGATGTCTTCAATATGAATTTGATAAATATAAAATTAAGAACGCATTAAATGATTTAAAAACGTTCTATAAAAAGACAGGATATTATTTGAATATTATAATTCCTGTATATGTTGAAAGTATTAATAATAAAACATTTATATCGTTCTTGAATGAAATATTTAATTTTTACAAGATTAATTCTAAATTTATTTATTTTAAAATTATTGGAGATTTAAAGCCTAGTAAGAATTTAGATGAACTTAAGAAGAGTGATATAAATATGGGTGTTACTAGCTTAGATTTATTATTCCTGCATAATTTAAATACTTTTTATTTAGATTATAATAAGTATAATTTAGATACATTAAAGAAATTTAAATCTATATTAAATGGTAAGAATTTAATTTTAAGCAATGTTAAATCTCAAGCAGATCTAGTTCGTGCTAGTGAAATTACTAATCTTGTTAGTGGAGAAACTATCTCTAAAGCTATGTCCATTAACAATCTTATTAATCAATTAAAGAAGTGAGGAAAACTATGAAAAAACTTATTGAAATTAAAAATTTAACAAAAGAGTTTTCTGGTAATATCGTTTTAAAGGGAATCGATTTAGATATTTATGAAAATGAATTTGTAACATTACTTGGTCCTTCAGGATGTGGTAAAACAACTTTACTTAGAATATTAGGAGGATTTGATTATCCTACTAGTGGTACTGTGTTATTTGATTCTAAAGATTTAATTGCTATCCCAGCATATGAAAGATTAACTAATACAGTATTCCAACACTATGCACTTTTCCCACATATGGATGTATTTGATAATGTTGCGTATGGTATGCGTTTAAAAGAATTACCTTCTCGTTTTAGTGATTTAATCCATAAATTTAAAAAAGAAGAAGGATATAAAAACCGTAAGGAAATTAATGGAGAAATTGCAAAACGTGTTAGTGAAATGCTAGAACTTGTTGGTCTTAAAGGCTTTGAAAATCGTTCTATTGATTCATTATCAGGTGGTCAACAACAACGTGTTGCAATTGCTCGTGCATTAATCAATGAACCTAAAGTATTATTATTAGATGAATCTTTAGGTGCATTAGACTTAAAACTTCGTCAACAAATGGAATATGAGCTTAAGAGACTTCAAAAGCGCTTAGGTATTACATTCATTTTTGTAACTCATGACCAAGAGGAAGCTTTAACTATGAGTGATAAGGTTGTTGTAATGAATGATGGTTTAATTCAACAAGTAGGTACTCCTATTGATATTTATAATGAGCCTGTAAACCGCTTTGTAGCACGTTTTGTTGGTAAGTCTAATATTATTGAAGGTGTAATGAAGAAGGATTTATTATGTGCTTTTGATGGTATTGATTTTGTATGTGTAGATAAGGGCTTTAAGGAAAACGAAGATGTAGATATTGTTATTAGACCAGAAGATATTGATATCGTTAAGGAAAACGAAGGATTTATGAATGGTGTAATTAGATCTATAGTTTTCCAAGGTGCTCATTATGAAATCAATATTGAGACTGAAAATAGAACTTTATTATGCCACACTATTTATCAACATAATGTTGGTGAAAATGTTGGTTTACGTTGGGATCCAGATGATATTCAAGTAATGGAAAAGATGGAGTGGTAAGATGAAGAAAAAGGTTAATTTATTTACTATATATCTTATACCTTACCTAATCTTTTCAGTTATTTTTATAGTACTTCCAATGTTCTTTATTGGATTCTATTCCTTAGTTGAAGAAAAGAATTCCTTTATTTATAACATAACTATTAATAACTTTAAATTATTCTTTGAGACTAATCTTTATCTTAAAGCTATAGGTAAGAGTTTATATTTAGCTTTTGTAGCGACAATTGTTTGTGTTGCAATTTGCTATCCTCTTGCATACTATATTTCACGTAGAAGTAAGAAGTGGCAAAAGGCATTAGTTTTATTTATAACAAGTCCAATGTGGATAAATATGCTACTTAGAACACTTGCGATTAAGCAATTATTAGATGGTCCACTTTTAAAGTTTGTCCGTTTATTTAATCCAGATATTAATGTAATTATTGGTAATGATTTTTCTGTTATTTTAGGTATGGTTTATAACTATATTCCATATATGATTTTACCTATTTATACATCATTACTTAAGATAGATAATAAGCTTATTGAGGCTAGTACAGATTTAGGTGCTAAGAAAAGTGAAACATTTACTCATGTAACATTGCCATTATCTATCCCAGGAATTATTGCTGGTGTAACTATGGTCTTCTTAAGCTGTACTACAACTATCACTATTTCTAAGTATTTAGGTGAAGGTAGATATTATCTTGTTGGTAATTTAATTGAAAATGAATTCATTACAAATTCACGTTGGGGATTTGGTAGTGCAATTTCAATTATTATGTTATTGCTAATGATGGTACTAATGCTTGCATTTGATCATTTAAGTAAAAAATGGGAGGTTAAATAATGAAAACACGTAGACAATATTTCTCCCTAGCTTGTGTAATAATATTCTTAGCATTATATTTTACACCACTTATTTCAATTATTGTATTTTCATTTAATGAAGCTAAGTCAGTAACTCATTTCACTAATTTTAGTTTAATTTGGTATAAAGACTTATTCACAAATACACGTTTATTAGAAATTATTTTCTATACAATTGGTATTGCAGTTATATCTACAATTATATCTACAATTATTGGTACAATTGTATCAATTTGTTTAGCTCATACAAACAAAAATATGAGAAATTCGATTTTAAAGATTAATAATTTGCCTATTATTAATCCTGATATTGTTACAGGTATTGGATTACTATTATTATTTGTATCATTATCAATTGAACGTTCATATTTTACAATGCTTATTGCTCACATTTCATTTTGCACTCCTTATGTAATATTAAATGTATATCCTAAGGTAAAAGCTTTAGATCCTAACATTTTTGAA
>JAEELC010000067.1 GCA_016288675.1 Acholeplasmatales bacterium
CGTCATTACGGACTGTCGCTTTGACAACGAGGCTCAGATGGTCGAGGACATGGGTGGTCTTGTCGTGGAGGTCGTGAGGGACTCGCAGAGCGAGAATCTTTCGGAAGAGGAGCAACAGCATGCCTCCGAGCAACCAGTCAGCAGGAAGTATGTGGCATTCACCATTGACAACAATGACAAAAAGGAGAAATTGAGAAGCCTTTTCGCAACGGAGCTTAGACTTTTCGGAAGTCGTTTTGTCGAGGCGACTTCAGTTGTTGATTCTGGTGTTTACCGTGGCATATTCAGCGATTTCATTGCATCGAAATGGTTGCTTGACATGAAGAAGTTCCTTTCAATAAATCCAGATGCCCAGATGATATATCAGAATTGCCTTAGACTTGAATGGAATGGCTCGAAGGAGTATCGCAACTGCTCCATTATGTTTGGCAATGACGGTATAATATTCGAAGCGCATTCCAAGGATGATGCGCACAAGACGGAATTCGGTTTCGGCGATTTGGACGCTTGGAAGGACGCAATCGAATTCATTGTCGGAAAGTGCAAGTAGAATAGGAGTATAAAATGAAGAAAAGTCTTATCAAGATGCGTGTGTGCCTCGGATTCGACTGCAATCCACGGCTTGATGTCATTTCATATGATGATGAAGTGACGGACGACGGGATGGCGTATCAGTCTACACGTGGAATCAGAAACGAGAAAACATTGGTGAAGCTTGGTCAGTCGTGGATGAGGTTCGACAGTTCGACCAAGGAGCCTTACTGGGATTCATACGTTATTGTCGATGCTTCCATCTCGGAGTCCGAACGTGCAGAGATTGCAATGGACCTATATGAAAATGCAATCAACGAGATGAGCAGAGGCGTTGAGGAAATGACACGAAGATTCAAGGAACTCAAACTTCCCTCTCAGACGGAAGTTGAGAATTCGATTAAGGCGAAGCTTTCTGGAATAGGAGCCAATGGTATTGCAATGGTGACTGTACCCGTTGAGGATTTCAAAAGGCTTATCGGAGACAACGTGAAGGCTTCTGGAATGGAACTTGCGAAAAATCATGGTTTCAGCGTTGACAAGTGGAACGAGTTCTATGACAAGACGCTCACTCCAGACATTCTGACGATTCTCATGAAGGGTCTTCCCGTCCTGAAGTTCAACGGAAACGGAATCAACTTCCAGACTAGGGAAATGTATGAGCAGGCTCTTGTCGCAGTTTCTGGAAAGGTCACAAGCGATGTGTTCGCAAGGTTTGTCGAGGAGATGACATCGACAGCCAAGAACATAGAGGCATAGGGGTTCCTGTTTTTTTGCATATCATTGGCGCATTCTGTTGCAAACGGGATGCGCCTTCTTCATTTCATGCCATATTATCTTAAACAGGAACAGGGAGTTTCAAATGGCTTACAATAATTCTGACGAGATATTCATTTCGATGCACAAGGACGACAAGGAGGCTTTCTACGCCAAGATTCCGTATGACAAGCTTCCGAACATCCACCGCATAGGTGGAAAGTGGATGCAGTCTGGAAAGGAGTGGAGGTTTCCACTCGACGACCAGATATGGGACAAGTTCCAGAAGGAGTTCGCCCCAGAGTTCGCTGCTGGAAAAGTCCACAAGGACATTGCTTTTCTTCTGGCTTTCGACAAGAGGCACAAGGACTTGGACAGGTTCCTGAAGTTCAAGGAGGTCGCCATGAGGGACGAGCCTACCGACTTCGGGGTGGATGGGGTGTCGCTCAATGGAAAGAATTGCCTGTTCAACTATCAGAGATGGGGCGTCCAGTGTGGTCTGACGGTGGGGGACGGGTTCCTCATCGGAGACCAGCCAGGTCTCGGAAAGTCGATTCAGGCTCTTGGAATCGCCGTTGCAAGGAAGAACAGGGGGGAGATAAGGAACTGCCTTATCATCTGCCCTGCCTCCCTCAAGTACAACTGGCTCGACGAGGTTCACAAGTTCACGAAGGAGAACGCCCTTGTCATTGGTCACAAGTGCAAGAACGCCGAAGACAGGGAGAAGCACTGGATAGCAGAGGGCTACTTCTTCAAGATAGTCAACTACGAGATAGTCGCACGTGACTTGTACTGCGAGCCGAAGAAGAAGGACAACCGCATCTCTTGCTGGAAGCAGATGCTCAATTCGTTCGACATGATTGTGATTGACGAGTGCCAATACTTGAAGCACCACTCTGCATTGAGGACGCTTGCCGTGCGCTCGTTCAACGCCAAGTACCGTGTCGGTCTTTCAGGAACGCCAATCGACGGTCGCCTAGAGGAGATACACTCCATCTTCCAGATACTCAAGCCTGGATTGTTCGTGTCCAAGCAGAAGTTCATGGAGCGCTATGCCGAATACGACTACTTCGGGGCAGTCAAGGGATACCATCACATCAAGGAGGTGTCCGACAAGATTGCGCCGTATTATCTGCGCAGGCTGAAGGAGGAGGTCTTGAAGGACTTGCCGCCGAAGATATTCAAGGACATGCACGTCGAACTGTCGGACAAGAACATGCGTGCGTACAAGGACTTGATTAAGAAACGCAACGAGATAACGGAGAACTCGACTGCCGTTGAACTGCTCATCAGGGCGAGGCAGTTCCTCGACTTCCCTGAAATCCTCGGAATGCACAACTCATCGGACAAATACGCCGTGTTCAAGGAACTGGTGGACGACCTCGTGAAGGAGAACAACCAGAAGATAATCGTCTTCTCTGAATACACCAACACGCTTCACTGGATAATGAAGAACCTTGAGACGGAGTACAAGAACATCCTCGTCATTGATGGCTCGGTGTCATCGGAGGAGAGGCAGGAGATTGTCAAGAAGTTCAACAATGAGGACAAGTACAAGATAATATTGATGTCGGACGCTGGGGCAGAGGGGCTTAATCTTCCATCAGCGAGCGCAGTGATTCATTTCACTGACTCCTATAAACCAACCAAGATGCAACAAAGAAACGATAGAGCTCATAGAGCTACAACTACCCATACTGTAACTATTTATAGATTCATCACGGATGGTACTATTGAAGAACACGTAAGAGACATTCTTGCCAAAAAACAAGCGGTAAATAATGCTTTGCTAGGAGAAAACTGCGATGAGTTCGACACAGGAGACATGAGTGCTTTGGAATTGTTGAGTTGCTTATGATTTTCTGTTTATATCTGTTACATATATGATTGATGTTTCATGGGTCAGATGAAGCAACAACATGAAATTTAAGTCCATTTTGGACTGAAACCCGAAGCATGGTTGCTGACCCCAGCTGTGTTTCGGGTTTTTTATTGGAACAAGAAATGAAAGAAGAAACAATCAGATTCATTAAAAGCAAGTTCATTAATTGCAAGAATATTCTTCCTTCTTCGATTGAATCTCTTCCTTGTGACACAATTAATGAACTGAAGGAAGAGCTGGATGTCATTCCAGAATACGGCTCCATCAGGAATATCGTGTATTGTATTGCAAGGGGAATAGAGTTGCCGACTTGCAGGAAATGTGGAAAAAGATTGACATATCATCAGTTTTTGCACGGAAGGCAGTATTGCTCGAACGAGTGCAAGAATAGTTCGGATGAACGTGTTGCAAAGCAGAGAAACACGATGCTTGAACGATATGGAACTGACTGCATCCTGAGGAATTTCCCACAGAACAAGACGGACGAGGAGAAGAAAAGGACGAAGGAAAAAAGAAGAAAAAGAAACGACGTGAGAAAATACGGCTCGGATTCATTGTCTTCGTCTGAAAAAAGAAAAATGACAATGCTGAAAAATCATGGTGTTGCTTCTGTCGCAGAGCTTCCAGAGGTGCGGGAAAAGATGATGTCGACATTGAAGGAGAAATACGGCGACAATCCATTTTCCACAATGAATAAAATAGCAGAATCAACGAATATGTCTAGATATGGCGTTACAAGTCCATTGCAAAGTGCTGAAATAAGACAGAAGGCTCGCAATGCTTTTGTTGCTCATGCTTTTGAAAGAATGATTGACAGATGGAAGAACGATGTCATTCCAATGTTTTCCACGGAAGAATATGACAACATGCACCATGTGTACAAGTGGAAATGTGTCCATTGTGGAAACGAGTTCGAATCAAGGATATATACGACGGAATTCTCTTTTGTTGACAGATATATGCCGAGATGTCTTGTGTGTCATCCACTTATGGAAGGCATTTCAGGTGAAGAAAAGGAAATAGCAAATTATGTCAAGTCCATATATAATGGAGAAGTTGTTGAGAATTGCAGAAATGTAATATCTCCATATGAACTCGACATATATATTCCAGAAAAGCACGTTGCAATCGAGTTCGACGGAATATTCTGGCATACCGAAGCACAAGGAAAGGACGAGCATTATCACCTAATGAAGACGGAGATGTGCAAGGACAACGGAATACATCTCATTCATGTTTTCGAGCACGAGTGGAACTTGAAGCAGGAAATCGTGAAGGACAGGATAAGGAGCATCCTTGGAATCGGACAGGACAGAATATTTGCGAGAAAATGCATCGTTTCTGAAATAGATTCATTGTCTGCCAATGAATTTCTTGAGACGAATCACATTCAGGGTGGCGACAAGTCCTCGATAAGATATGGTCTTTTCTACAATAATGAACTTGTCGCCGTCATGACTTTTGGGAAACCAAGGTTTGATAAAAAGAGCGATTTCGAGCTTATTCGCTTTGCAACAAAGATTGGATGCCATATTATCGGTGGAGCATCAAGGCTTCTTGGCAGGTTCAGGAACGATCATTCTGGAAG
>JAEELC010000068.1 GCA_016288675.1 Acholeplasmatales bacterium
AAAAACTTTGTTCTGAAATCGAATATAATTTAAATAAGCATTCATCACAAATATTATTTAGATATAGTTTTAATTTTGAATTAACTGCTTTATATTTTTTACTATCAAATCCAGAAACTTGCATTCTTAATAGAACCAATCCATCAGGTTCAATTTCAAATAATCCTCCTTTTTGAGAAGCGTTACCATAACTTGCTAAATATTTAGCATATAAGCTTGTTTGTAATTCATTACTGCTATTAACTACATTTTTAATCATTTTTATCATCTCCTATTCTAAAAAATGTCAATTTTATAGCGAACTAAATCGTCATTTTGTGTAAATTTATCATTAAATCGAATACAGTCAACAGGTAAACCAAGCGATTCTTTTAAAAATTCTTCTAAATCTCTTATGCCTGTATAATCTGAGCACTTTACTATTAAATCTAAATCACTATATTTGTTAAATAAACCATTTGCAAATGAACCAGTTATAATCAAATGTTCCACATTAAATTTTTGAATTAATTCTTCCTTCATTTTCAAAAGTTTTTCTTCTATTTCTTCTGGTGTAAACAGCTTATGTGCAACATTATAATCAACACTCTTTTTAAACATTAAATCTATTATTTCTAACAAATTTTCATATGTTAAACCAGCTTTTATTAATTCAAATAAATTAATAATATTTGCAGGATAAAATATAATTGGAAGAATATTATTTTTATAAAGTATTGCGTTAAATACTAAAATTGTAAATTTATATGACATATGTCCAAATGTTCTATTTTTAGCCACAAACTCAAGTAATTGGCACGCCTTTTCGAAAGTTTCTTCAAAACCAGAGTTTATGAAGTTTAATAAATAATTATATTTATCCACATCAACACACGTATTGAATTCTTTCATAAATATATCAATAGATTCCTTATTAATATTATTTTTACAAAAATATTTAAACATATTTGTTGTTTTTAATAGTTCTTCTTGATCTTTTGTTTTAGGTTCAAGTTTACCTATGATAACCATCCCATCATCATAAATGCTTGATGTTGTTTTTCTATATATATTTGAAAAAATCAGCATTCTATTAATAATTTTGGGATTTAATTCATTACCGAATTTTACTAAATTATTCATTTTTATCTCCTTCTTTCTTAAATAATTGTTTAACTATTTGATTAGTACCTGTAGCAGATACTCCACTAACAATACCTATTCCTAAAGCTATATATACATTTGTTGCAAAAGGTATCATTTCTCTTGCTGTGTAATATAGTAGAATTCCTAACAAACCGCCAATAATAGCTAATAGAATAGGAATAAATTTAAATAGATTGCTTTTATTTCTAAAAATCAATTTATATATTTCTCCAATTACGTAACAAATAACTACAATAATTGGCACACAAGAATAATTCATGTAATCACTCCCTTTCTTAAGTTTTATTAATGTGTGAATCGAGAATCTTATTTAGCGAATTATAGTTTTCTTCAACTTTTATAACCCTTGTAAGTAATGATTGATAATTACTTTCTTGCTTATCTAACTTACTTTCCATTCGATCAATACTCGATTTAATGTATCCAATATCCGATAATAATGCTCCTTCACTTTTAGCATTATTCCTGACATCAGACTTATCATTTCTTTTAAATGCGATATAAGCAAATAAAATTGTTGAAATAGTACCTAAAATACTAACAACCGTTAATAATGTTTCTTTCATTCTCTTCCTCCTTTCTTCCTTGTTAAAAATACTAATTTTTCTACATGTTCCTGCACCTCCTTTTTTAAAGCTTTAAATTATGTGATTATGACTTTTATCAAATTGAAAAAGATAATTCATTTTGATAAAATATCCTTTGAATAATCACTTTATTTAAGCTTTGACATTATTCTATATTAAAAATAAAAAAGGACCGGTCCCAAACGGTCGGGATTTCGGTCCATCGATTGTAGGTGTAACAATGATTACGTTAAAAGAGTATATAAATCTAATATCTAAGTTAAAAAAAGAGTCTTCTAAAGCCGGTTTCTTAATCAATATCGTAGAATCATTTATGCAAGATCCATTTTCTAATGAAACATTTGAAAATCCTTTAATTAATTATAATGACGATACACTTAGAAGTTTTTGTAATGGTACCAAGCATATAAGTAAAGAGTGTGCTAGTAAAATACGAAGTTTATACGACAAGGATAAATTCATTAGTTTCATTTATGAAAGAACAGATAATTTTGATGATTTCAAAGAACAGCTCATAAATTTGGGGTTTGAAGATGATTTATATTATGACGGTGAGATTGATATTCCTGCTACACTTGCTGACTTATTGGCTAAGATATTTGAAGATATATCAAAAGGCGAAAATATAACTTATCCACCGATAAGAAAAATCGAAACAAAGACATTAGATAAAGAAGCTTTTAAAAATGCATATATAAAAGATGGTATATTACATATAAATAATAAGACTATAGAATTGCCAGAAACTATATCTTTAGAAGATTCTTGTTTAAAATGCGATTTACCATATGTTATAGAACTTTTAAAAGTCTATAGTAGTATATGCGGTAATGATATTAAATCCTTACAAGAATTACAATCTTATCCTGTATATGAAAAACATCTTTTAGAACAAAGCAAATGTTACTATAGTGCAGAAGCTATGAGACGCTCAGTAAGAGATTTATTTGATGATGGAGAAGATCATTTCAACATATTAAAAAATGAAATATTTGATTCTATTTATGAAACTTATGTAGATTTATCCTTAAATGATGGATACCAGAGACTAAAGAATGTTTTAGATATGGCTACTAAAGCCGAACTTAATAGCACTATATTGCTTAATATTAAGGGCCTAATTACAGTTAAAGAACGTAAAGGAATCTGCCATATATTAGTCAACGAAGGACGTATTAAATCTTGGGTGGCGGTTGATTATGAATAATATTTTTAATTCTACTGCTGAAATATCAATGAGAGTATTAATAATTCTTTCTAGTATTGATGAGGGATTTGATATTGATACTCTTACAACTATC
>JAEELC010000069.1 GCA_016288675.1 Acholeplasmatales bacterium
AAGAGGTGAATATGCACCCATACCACCGGTGTTACCACCTTTATCATTATCTAATGCTCTCTTATGGTCTTGAGATAATGGTAAAGGATAAACTTTATCATTATCTACCATACACATAAATGAAAATTCTGGTCCCTCTAAATATTCTTCAATTACAACCTTATCATCATTACCAAATTTTTCATCAAGGAGCATATCCTTTAAAGCTTGCTTAGCTTCTTCTATTGTATTAGCAACAACTACCCCTTTCCCAGCAGCAAGTCCATCATATTTAATTACAATAGGAGCTCCTTTTTCATCTACATAAGCACATGCTTTTTCATAATCAGTAAATGTCTTAAAGCTAGCTGTAGGAATGTTATATTTCTTCATTAGTTCTTTAGCAAATTCTTTGCTTGTTTCAATACGAGCAGCAGCTTTAGTTGGGCCAAATATTTTTAGATTATGTGCTCTAAAAACATCTACAATACCTTTTTCTAAAGCTACTTCAGGTCCGACAATGGTTAAATCAATTTTATTTTCAAGTGCAAATTCTAATAGCTTATCTACATCTGTTGCAGAAATATCAACAAGATTGCATAATTCTCTCATTCCATCATTTCCAGGAGCACAATAAATTTCTTTAACTAATTTAGATTGGCTTATTTTATCTACAATAGCGTGGCATCTTCCACCGCTTCCTACTACTAAGACCTTCATAATGACTCCTTTAATTAATGTTTAAAATGACGCATTCCAGTAAACACCATTGAAATGCCTAATTCATCTGCTTTTTTAATTGAATCCATATCTCTAATTGAACCACCTGGTTGAATAACAGCAGTTACTCCATACTTTGCAGCTAAAGTAATAGTATCATCAAACGGGAAGAATGCATCACTAGCAAGAACTAATGATGTTTGATTATGATCATTTGCCCACTTAAGTGCGATTTCAGCACTACCAACTCTATTCATTTGTCCAGCACCAACACCACAAGTGGTTTGATTATGTGCTACTAAAATAGCATTAGATTTAACATGCTTTACAACACGCATTGCAAATAATAAATCTTCCATTTCTTTTTCTGTAGGTGTTTTTTTAGTAACTACTTTTAAATCATCTTCGTGATATATTTCGTTATCACTATCTTGATATAATAATCCACCATTAACTGACACTACATTCTTTTCTTGTTTAAATGGTGAAGACATATCTACTTCCATAATACGGCAATTAGTTTTCTTTGAAAGCTTTTCTAAGGCTTTATCTGTATAGCTTGGAGCCATAATTATTTCAAGGAATACCTTCTTCTTCATAATATCAGAAGCTAAAGCTTCATCAACTTCTCTATTAAATGCGACAATACCACCATAAATTGAAACAGAATCCGCATTATAAGCATTATTCCATGCTGTTAAAATATCATCAGCACTAGCTACACCACATGGATTCATATGCTTTAATCCAATAGCTGTTGGCTTACTAAATTCACGTAATAATGAAAGACATGCATTAGCGTCTTGAATATTATTATAAGATAATTCTTTACCTTGAATTTGACGTGCATGAACAATAGAATAGCTAGTATAATTTCCTTTATATAGTGCTGCATGTTGATGTGGGTTTTCTCCATAGCGAAGGCTTTGAGCTAAATCATAAGATAAATTTAACTTCTCAGCAAATTCAACACCACTAAGCTTAGTCAAATATGAAGAAATTAATGTATCATAGCTTGCTGTATGTCTATATACCTTTGCAGCTAGTTCTAAACGTGTTTCAGGTAATGTGTCACCATTAGTCTTAATTTCTTCAATTACACGATTATAATCTAAAGGATCACACACTACTGTTACGCTCTTATAATTCTTTGAGGCTGAACGTAGCATAGATGGTCCACCAATATCAATGTTTTCAATTGCTTCTTCAAGACTTGCATTACGTTCAATAGTTTCTTTAAATGGATACAAATTTACACATACTAAATCAATTGGAGTTATATTATGTTCTTTTAATGTTTCCATATGGTTCTTATTATCTCTTACAGCAAGTAAACCACCATGAATAAATGGATTTAATGTTTTAACTCTACCATCTAGAATTTCAGGAAATCCTGTAACATCTTCAACTGAGATAGTATTAACATTAGCATTATCTAATGCTTTTTTTGTACCTCCAGTAGAAATAATTTCATATCCTAAATTAATTAAGTCTTTTGCAAACTCAACCACATTAGTCTTATCACTAACGCTAATTAACGCTCTTCTCATTATTTTTGTTTCTCCTCAATTACCATATTAATAGCTTCTGGGTATAAAATATGTTCAACACTATGAATTTTTGTTTCTAGGTCATCTAATGAATTACCATAATACTCAAATGCACGTTGTGCAATAATCTTACCTGAATCTAATTCACTTGATACATAATGTACTGTAACACCAAATACCTTACATCCATAATCAAATGCATCCTTTATTCCATGCGCTCCTTTAAAGCTAGGAAGAAGCGCAGGATGTATATTTATAATTCTATTTTCATACTCATCAAGTAAGACATGTGTTAATATTTTCATATATCCAGCAAGACAAATAATATCAATATTATATGGCTTTAAAATATTTATAATTTCATTTTCATATTCCTCACGTGTATTAAACTTTGTGGCGTTTACATATACATATGGAATATTTAATTTTTTAGCTCTTTCGATAGCATAAGCTTTGTGTCTATCTACAATAAGAATAGATACAACTGCATTCTTAATTATTTTATTATTAACAGCATTAACAATAGCTTCAAAGTTAGTGCCGTTGCCACTTGCAAATATAGCTATATTAGTCATATTATCTTAATTTAATATCTACGCCAGTCTTATCTGTTACAGATCCTATAACATAAGACTTTCTATTATATTTAGATAAAATCTCTTGAGCTTTATTAACATCATTCTTATCAAGCGCAAGTACCATACCAATACCCATATTATAAATATTAAACATTTCTCTATGATCAATATTTCCTTTTTCTTCTAAGAATTTAAAAATAGGTAATATTGGCCAAGCACCTTCAGTAATACTAATACCTTGGTTTTCTTGTAAAATACGAGGAATATTTTCATCAAAACCACCACCAGTGATATGTGCTACACCATGAATATCTAAAGAATGAATAACCTCTAGAACTTCTTTTACATAAATATTTGTAGGTGTAAGCAATACTTCACCTAATGTTTTAGTATTATCTAATTCTTCATATACTTTATGTAAATCTAAACCAGCATCTTTAACGATTTTACGTACTAATGAAAAGCCATTAGAATGTACTCCGCTAGATTCAATACCTAGCAATACATCTCCTACCTTTACATGTGTACCATCAATTAATTTACTTCTATCAACTACACCTGTTGTGAAACCAGCAATATCATATTCACCATTCTCATACATACCAGGCATTTCTGCTGTCTCTCCTCCAACAAGGGCACAATTTGATTGTCTACATCCTTCAGCAATACCTGATACGATAGCTTCAACCTTTGAAGGAATGGTCTTTCCTTGAGCAATATAATCTAAAAAGATTAATGGTTCAGCACCTTGTGCTAAAACATCATTAACACACATTGCAACTGCATCAATACCGATAGTATCATGCTTATCCATTTCAAATGCTATTTTTAATTTTGTACCTACTCCATCAGTACCTGAAACTAAAATAGGATCTTTGATATTTAATTTTGCTAAATCAAACATACCACCAAAAGAACCAATTCCACCCATACTACCAAGTCTAGTAGTAGAATTAACACTTTTCTTAATGCGACGTACTACGTCATAGCCAGCTTCTAAGCTTACGCCAGCATTCTCATAATCTATTGCCATTTTTAAACCTCTTTATTTGTTATCTTTATTAGCTTCATAAACTGAAGAATATAATTCAGTAGGATATTTTCCTGTAAAACATGCAGTACACATTTCATGTCTATGTGCTATTTCCTTTAAAGATTTAACACTTAAAAATGAAAGTGAATCAGCACCAATCATTTTACATACCTCTTCACAAGAATGATGAGCACTAATAAGTTCATCATATGTAGACATATCTACACCATAGAAACAAGGTGAGATAATTTGTGGTGATGCAATACGTACATGTATTTCTTTAGCACCAGCTTCTCTAAGCTGAGAAATAATACGTTTACTAGTTGTACCACGTACAATTGAATCATCAATTAATACTATACGCTTTCCTGTAACAATGCTTCTTACAGGGCTAAGCTTCATACGTACAGCTTGATCTCTAAGCTCTTGACTAGGTTCTATAAAAGATCTACCTACATATTTATTCTTAATCAATCCCATTTCATAAGGAATATGACTAGCTTCAGAATAACCGATTGCAGCACTTAAGCTTGAATCAGGTACTCCAACAACAATATCTGCATCTACAGGAGACTCTTCAAATAATCTTTTACCACTTTCCTTACGGAATGCATGTACATTAACATTTTCTATATCACTATCTGGTCTACTGAAATAAATATATTCCATAGCACACATGTAGTGATGCTTATAACGTGAATAATCAAATGAAGTAATGCCATTAGAATCAATTACAACTACTTCACCCGGATTAACATCGCGTAAATATTTAGCTCCAATAATATCAAGTGCACAAGTTTCACTTGCTATTACATATCCATCATCCTTAGTACCTATTGATAAAGGACGCAAGCCATATTTATCACGACAAGCATATATCTTATCCTTTGTAATGATTACAAACGCAAATGCTCCCTCAAGCATATTTAAAGCGTTTAATATAACTTGTGTTCTATTAACTTCTGCACTATCTTTTTTTATTAAATGAGCTAATATTTCAGAATCTGATGTAGATTGAAATATTGAACCATTATCTTCTAAATATTTCCTTAACTCCTTTGAATTAACAATATTACCGTTATGAGCTAAGGCGAAATCTCCTCCGTGATGATGGAATAAAAATGGTTGTACATTTTCTATTCCTCCACCACCTTGAGTTGCATATCTGACATGCCCTATTCCAGTTTTACCCTCTAATCTATTAAGTTTATCTTTATTAAAGACTTCATTAACTAAACCTTCCCCTTTAATACGGTTTAATTCATTATTATCATTTCTTACAACCATACCACAGCCTTCTTGCCCACGGTGCTGTAAGGAGTGTAAGCCATAATAAATGTTCTCACTTGCATGATTAACATTATATATAGCAATTACACCGCATTCTTCATGAAGTCCTTTTACATCAAAAATTGAACTCATAGATTATCTGTTTTCTAATCTTGATAGAATTTCTTCGTAAGCTTCTACAACCTTACCAAGATCTCTTCTAAAACGGTCCTTATCTAATTTTTCATTAGTAGTAGAATCCCATAAACGACATGAATCTGGTGATATTTCATCAGCAAGAACAATTTGTCCATCACTAGTCTTACCGAATTCTATCTTAAAATCTACTAATGTAATATTCATTGAAGCAAATAGCTTTTGTAAAAGTGTATTAATACGAAGAGTAAGAGCTCTGATTTGATTTAATTCATCTTCTGTGCAAATACCTAAAGCGATAGCATGATCATCATTAATTAGAGGATCACCTAGCTTATCATTCTTGTAACAAATTTCAAATACAGTCTTTTTAGCCTTAGTACCTTCTACAATATCTAATCTTTTAGCCATTGAACCTGCAATAATGTTTCTCACAATTACTTCTAAAGGGAAAATGGTAACCTTTTTACATAATTGATCTCTATCATTTAATTTTTCTACAAAATGAGTAGGAATACCATTTTCAGCTAAATAGTTGAAAATGATATTTGTAATTTGGCAATTAAGAACACCTTTATTTGAAATTTGTGCTTTCTTAATACCGTTAAAAGCTGTTGCGTCATCCTTAAAATGCATGATGATTAAATTTGAATCATCAGTTGCATAAACTTGTTTTGCCTTACCTTCATATAATAATTCTTTTTGTTGCATGTTTTGTTTCTCCTTATTTGTTTAATATACTTTTATTTCTTTCTAAAATAGTTCACAGCATTTTTGAAGATATCTTCTTCTTTTGTTCCATAAATGTTTTTGAAGTTATATTTCTCATAACGTTCACTGTGTCCCATCTTTCCAAGGATTAATCCATCCTCAGATGTAATACCTTCTATTGCATAGAAGCT
>JAEELC010000070.1 GCA_016288675.1 Acholeplasmatales bacterium
TATTACCTTTCTTAAATCCTCCTAAAGTTGTACCTAGGAAGAAAAATATTAAAGATAATATAAATAATGAAAAAGAGATTTTTAATATTATTAATAAACTAAAATCTTTTTTAGTAATTATAAATAATAAAATCGAACTTAGAAATAAGAATAAAGTTAATATAAATAGTAATAAGCCTTGAGCTAGAACTCTATATTGAATTATTCTTTTTCTTTTTATTGGCTTTGTGTATAAAAAGTCTCTCGTATTAGTTCTTTTATCCATAGAACTAATCCATATTCCTTGGTTAATTGCGTAGAACGCAATAAGGACTGAGATTATTTTTACAATAAATATAAAGTAACCATCAACAGAAGTGAATTTATCACGACTTATATCAAAGATATTTAATACTTCTATAGGTGTGCTTATAATTGCGCTTTCTATATTTCCTTTATTAGAATCAATAATAAAGAAAGAAAATATTAATAATAATATTACTGTAAGTATTATTAAATAGAAGATATAGCTCTTTTTTAATATACGTGATATTTCAAGAAATAATAATCTCATAATATATCACCTACTTTAATAGATATTATATTTACATCTTTCTTTTTTAAATAATCAAAAATAGGAATAAATGTGCCAATAAAAGTTATAGTGTCATTTTCTTTATTAAATATTTTTGAAAGTTCTAATTCCCTATCTAGTTTTACTGTATATTTTTTATTTTTCAGATTTAATATATTAGTAAGTTTACCACCTTCAAAAATATAATAATTGTTAGTATCATTATACATTTCACTTATATTAGGGCTGTACATTAGAATTGTTGTACCACTTTCTTTTAAATGGGTTAAATGATTAATTAGAATCATTTTATTTTCATTAGAAAGACATTTAAATGGATTATCTAATATTAGTAATGATGGATTATGATAAAGGGAATCTATTAGTTTTATTATTTCATAATGTTCATTATCTAAATCAGATATTTTATCTTTAACATTAATATTAAAATCATTTATTAAGACTTCTAATGAAGAACTATAATCATTTTTGTAAAATGCACTAGAATATTTAAATAAATCTTTAATAGTCATATCCTTATATAAATCTATATCACTATTATAATATCCTATTTCTTCAAATGAGTTTTCTATTTTTGAATTAAATAGACTAGCTTTAATTTTTGAGTCTGTTAAATTTAAAACTGCTTTAGATAAAATATTAAATAAACCTTCTTCATTTATTACCTGATTAAATGAAGAATGAGTTAGTGATAATGATAAAGAATTAAAGATGTTATATTGGTTTAGTTTATATGTAAATTTAGAAATATTTAAACATGTTTTCTTCACATTATCACTTCCTTTCTTTTATTATACTATAATTATTTTAAAACTTAAAATATGAGTATATATCTATATAGATATATAAATTTATGATAAAATAGAAATAGTATTTCTAAAGGAGTAGCAGTATGAATGATTTAGAGAGAATGAAGGAATTAACTAGCATTTTAGAGAAGGCTAGCTATGATTATTATGTATTAGATAATCCAACTATGGAGGATTATGAATACGATAGATTATTAGTAGAACTTGAAGAATTAGAAAAAAAGTATCCTGAGCATAAGGATCCAAATTCTCCTACTAGTAGAGTTGGCGGAGAAGTATTAACTAAGTTTGAAAGCGTAACGCATGAAATTCCTATGATGAGTCTTGCTGACGCATTTAGCTTTGAGGAGCTTAAGGAATTTGATAATCGCGTTAGAACTGTATATCCAAATGCTAAATACGAATGTGAACTTAAGATAGATGGTTTATCAGTTTCTCTTGTCTATAGAGAAGGTAAATTAGTACGTGCTGCGACACGTGGAAATGGTGTTGTTGGTGAAAATATTACAAATAATGTTAAGACTATTAAGAGTGTACCATTAAAGCTTCAACAACCATATAATTTAGAAGTTCGTGGCGAAATATTTATGCCTAAGAAGAGCTTAATTAAGCTTAACGAAGAACGCCAATTAAATGAAGAGCCTCTTTTTGCAAATTGCAGAAATGCAGCTGCGGGTTCAATCAGACAGTTAGATAGTAAGGTTACTGCAAAGCGTAATCTTGACGTATTTTTATATTATTTAACTGATGGAGTAGCTGTTAAGAGCCAAAGTGAAGCTTTAAGCCGTATGAAAGAGATAGGATTTAAGACAAATCCTAATAATCGTTTATGCGATACTATGGAAGATGTATTTAAATATATTACTGAGATGGGTGAACTTAGACCTAATCTTCCATATGATATTGATGGTATTGTTTTAAAAGTAGACGATCTTTCAATGCATGATGAAATTGGTGTAACTGCTAAGTATCCAAAATGGGCTATTGCATATAAGTTCCCACCTGAAGAGGTAAAAACTCGTTTAGAAAAAGTAACATTCCAAGTTGGTAGAACAGGTAATATTACACCTGTTGCTAATTTTGAGCCAGTATTTGTACAAGGTTCTTTAATAGCCCGTGCTACATTACATAATGAAGATTTTATTAAAGAACGTGATATTCATGAAAATGATATGATTGTTATCCGTAAGGCTGGAGATGTAATTCCTGAGGTTGTTAAGTCAGTTAAAGAAGATAGACTTCCAGATGCTAAACCTATTGAATTTATAAAAGTATGTCCATGCTGTGGTCAAGCTTTACACCGCTTTGATGGAGAAGCTGATTATTATTGTACGAATAATGCATGCCAAGATAGAATTGTTAATTCATTAATTCATTTCGCATCTAAGCCTGCTTATGATATTGATTCTTTAGGTGATAAAATGGTTCAAAGCTTATATGAAAATAAGCTTATTAATTCTATTCCTGATATTTTCAAGCTAAGATATCATTATGATGAGATTATGAATCTAGAGCGTATGGGAAAAAAGAGTGTTGATAAATTATTAAGCGCTATAGAAGAATCTAA
The DNA here is from genome assembly GCA_016288675.1 of Acholeplasmatales bacterium. GTDB lineage: Bacteria > Bacillota_I > Bacilli_A > Acholeplasmatales > Anaeroplasmataceae > JAEELC01. The sequence goes on from JAEELC010000070.1 coordinate 2,951, forward strand.
GAAAAATCCTCTTGATAAATTGATTTTTGGTTTAGGTATTCGCCATTGTGGTGCTAAGGTAAGCAAGATACTTGCTAACCATTTCTTATCAATGGAGCATTTATCTAAGGCTAGCTTTGAGGTTTTAAGTGAGATTGAAGATATTGGTGAAATAATTGCACAAGCTGTAGTTAGCTATTTTAGTGATGAAAGTAATTTAGCCTTAATTTCTGAATTAAAGGAATTAGGATTAAATATGGAAGAAGAGAAAGAAGAAATTGTTGAATCGTTCTTCACAGGTAAAAAAGTAGTACTTACAGGTACTCTTGCCAACTATGGTAGAACAGATGCTAAGAAGATTATTGAACATTTCGGTGGAAAAGTAATTGATTCAGTATCTAAGAAGACTGATATAGTTCTTGTTGGCGAAAATCCTGGTTCTAAGTATGATAAGGCTCAAGCCTTAGGTATTTATATTATGGAAGAGGACGAATTTATTGGAAAAATAAAGGAGTAATCTTATGGATAAAATTATTATTCATGGAGCTAGAGAAAACAATCTAAAAAATATTGATCTAGAGCTTCCTAAAAATAAGTTAATAGTAATGACTGGATTATCAGGTTCAGGTAAATCAACTTTAGCTTTTGATACTATTTATCAAGAAGGCGAAAGACGCTTTATTGAATCCTTAAGCGCTTCTGCTCGTCAATTTATTGGTAGTGGAGAAAAGCCTGATGTAGATTCTATTGAAGGCTTATCTCCTGCTATTTCAATTGACCAAAAGACTACTAGCAAAAATCCACGTTCTACTGTAGGTACAATTACAGAAATTTATGATTATTTCCGTGTGTTATATGCACGTATAGGGACTCCATATTGTCCTATTCATAATATTCCAATTGATGCACAAACTGTAGATCAAATGGCTGATAGAGTTTTAAAAATTGAAGAAAATAAAAAAGTATATATTCTTTCTCCAATTGTTAAGCAACAACGTGGTAGTCAAAAAAATGTCTTTGAAAAATTCTTAAAAGAAGGATATGTTCGTGCTTATGTAGACGGCGCATTGATGAATCTTGATGAAGAAATTGATTTGAATAAAAATCTAAAGCATGATGTAGATATTGTAATTGAACGCTTTAAGATGCATAGTGGATTAGAATCTAGAATTCGTCAAGCTTTAGAATTAGCATTAGAAGCTAGTGGCGGTTATGCTAAGGTTCGTATTGAAGGAGAAGATGATTTATTCTTCTCTGAACATTATGCATGTAAAATTTGTGGATATTCTGTTCCAAAGCTTGAACCAAGATTATTTTCTTTTAATAGTCCATTGGGAGCTTGTCCTAGCTGTAATGGATTAGGTGTAAAGCTTAGTGTTTCTGAGGATTTAATTGTTGATCCTGAAAAATCAATTAAAAATGGTGCACTTCTTCCAATGAAGAACCAAGAAAAAGATAATATTGCTAATTCAGAACTTGAACAAGTATGTTCATATTATGATATCGATATGAATATTCCTTTTGGGAAGCTTCCACGTTATAAACAAGAAATTGTATTATTCCAATCACCTGATGTGATAGAATTTAATACAATTACTTCAAGCGGAAATATTAAGCATGACAAGAAAAAATATGAAGGTATTATTAATAACTTCAGTAGAAGATATGTAGAAACTACATCTGATTGGATTCGTAGTTGGATTGAAGGATATATGGTTGAAACCGAGTGTGAAGCTTGTCATCAAGCTCGTTTAAATCCTCAAGTATTATCTATAAAAATTGATAATAAATCAATTTATGATATATGTAATATGCCAATAGATGATTTATATGTATACCTTAAGAATTTAAAATTATCAGCTGAAAAAGCTGAAATTGCAAGACTTGCGTTAAAAGAGGTTTGTGATAGACTTGAATTCTTAAAGAATGTAGGATTAGGTTATTTAACATTATCTCGTTCTGCAGATACTTTATCAGGTGGAGAAGCTCAAAGAATTAGACTTGCAACACAAATTGGTTCTAAGCTTACTGGCGTATTATATGTACTTGATGAACCTTCTATTGGTCTACATCAAAGAGATAATGACAGGCTTATTGCAACAATGAAGGAAATGAGAGATTTAGGTAATACCTTAATTGTTGTAGAGCATGACCTTGATACAATGGCCCAAAGCGATTATTTAGTAGATATTGGA
>JAEELC010000071.1 GCA_016288675.1 Acholeplasmatales bacterium
AATAGTAATTTAGATAAATTAAATCCTTTTTTTATGTTTTTTGCCACACCAGCATTATTATTTGATTTTTTTGCTTTATTAATTGCAATAGTAGGACAAATTAAAGAAAAGAAAGGTTTTGTAACCTATATTGTATATATGGCTATATTATTTATAACTGTTACCTTAATTACCATTTTCTATTACATGGGTGGATTTAAGATATTACATTAGTAAGAAGCATCAATTGATGCTTTTTATTTTTTTATAGAATAATAGTGAAAAACTATTCTTATTTATAAAAAGGACTTTAATACGTTATCATTTAGAGTTATAATGTGTGAGGAAAGGAAAAGTTTTAAATTCTATTTAAAACGAGAGGTAAAAAAAGGTGAAAAAGATTTTTAAGAGTTTAGTTGCAAGTGCAGCTATCATTGGGGGATTAAGTTTAACTAGTTGCCAAAAGGAAGCAAATAAAGAAGTTAAGTATGATGCTTATCCATTTGGTAATGTTGTTAACTATGTTGTAAAGAACAATGGTACATACCAATCATCAACAGCAACATATCGTCAAGAACAAGAAGTATCAGGAAAGTATGACAAGAAAAAAGCAGACAAGGTAAAAATTAATAGAATTACAACTATTCAATTAAAAGACAAGACTAATATGTACTTTTATGAATGTGGTTCTGTTGAAGCTGCTAAATTAGTTGAAGAACAAAAGCAAGTATTACATGATGGCTATGAAGCTTCACGTGATGCAAATTTACTTGTATTCTATCAATCAAAAGAAAAGTATGATGAATTCAAGGCAACTGAATTTGCTGGAGCAGAATCTGAAAACAAGATGAGCGAAGATTTAAATAAGTTAATGGTTAATGTTAAGGCATTTACTGTTAAGAAGGGATCTAAGCTTTCAAGATTATTTAATTCAAAGGACATTGCTCATCAAGAAGGTAATACTGATGACAAGGTAGTTAGTTTCTATGAAATTAATGGTTTAGGTAATATTTTTGAATTTGCAAGCAATGCAGATGCAAAAGCATTCTATGACAAGTACGTTGGTAAAGAATATAAAGATGTTTCTATGCAAAAGACTAAAAACGGTAAGCTTGTTTGGAAGCAAAAAGAAGTAACTGAAAATGGTAAGAAAATAAAGGTAGACGATACTACAAAGCCAGATACTGAAGTAGTTTATTCTTTCAAGAATCTTGAACTAAAAGGTAATTACGTTTACGATTTAACTGACCAATCTTATACTTTCTTATCAAAATAATTAATTAGTAACGAAATCTTTGATTTCGTTACTTTTTATTTTTTTTATATTTTAAAAGCGTTTACACAAAAAAATAGTCTTGCTTTAATAAAAAAAAATGTATATAATTAAATCATAAATTAAATACCCTATTCAAATTGACGTTGAAAAGAAGAGTAATTATTTTAAGTAGCATAGAGAATCTTCGGTTGGTGTAAGAAGATGTATTAAAAATAATGAACATGGTCTTGGAGTTGCAATAGTGATATTTAGCTATTGACGGGTCTGCCCGTTACAGCAGTAGGAATTGATTGATTCTAAAATAGGAGAATATATTATATATTCTTAAAAAAAGGTTGGTACCACGTGATCTATATGTCTCGTCCTTTATTGGATGGGGCATTTTTTTTATACATACACTTTTTGGAAAGGAGAACATAATATGGCAGAAATTAGTATTAGACATATATCAAAATCATACTACGGTAAAAAAGTATTAAATGATGTAAGTTTAAATGTGGAAAAGGGCGATATATATGGAGTTCTTGGACTATCGGGAGCAGGGAAGTCAACTTTAGTACGTTGTATAAATGGTCTTGAAACGTTTGAAGAAGGTGAAATTTATTTTAAAGATAGTTTGTTATGCTCACCAAAGCAAAAAATTTCAAGAGATAATCAAAGACATATTCAAATGATATTTCAACATTTTAATCTTCTTCAACAACGCACTGTACTTGGTAATGTTGAATTAGCTCTTGAAATAGCTAAACGTGGAAATAAAAAAACCCGTAAAGAAAAAGCTCTTCAAGCCTTAAATCGTGTTGGACTATTAGATAAAGCTGATATGTATCCAAGCAAGCTATCTGGTGGACAAAAGCAACGTGTTGCAATTGCACGTGCTTTAGTATTAGAGCCTGAAGTTATTTTATCTGATGAATCAACTAGTGCGTTAGACCCTGAAACTACAACTCAAATTCTTGAATTATTAAAGGAACTAAATAAAGAACTCGGATTAACGATAATAATGATTAGCCATCAAATGAACGTTATTGAACAAATTTGCAATAAAGTAGCAATCATTGATAAATCTAAAATTGTAGAAGATGGTTTAATGAGTGATGTATTCTTAAATCCTCAAACAGATATTGCCCGTGGATTATTATTCTCAAATCATGTTAATACTAAATTAAGTAAAGATAGAATTATACGTATGATATTTGAAGGTAATGCTGATGAACCAATTTTGGCTGATTTAATTCAACAATGTCAAATATTAGTATCTGTCGTTTATGCTGATTCTAAGGTTATTGATTCTAAGGTCTATGGTCAACTTGCAATTAAAATGCCAGAACAAGATATTGACAGAATCAAAGTTGAAAAGTATTTGAATTTAAAGAAAATTCGCTTTGAAGAAGTTACTATGGATACAATAAAGAGAGGTGAGTAATTATGAATACATACGTACTTGAAACTTTACAAACATTAGGTGTAGTATTCATCTCTACATTACTTGCATATCTTGTTGGTGTTCCTCTTGGTGTAATATTAAATGTTACTAGTAAAAACGGAATTAGACCTAATAAAATTGTTAATACAATTTTAGGATTAATTATTAATGTTTTAAGAAGTATACCATGCTTAATTATTATAGTAATTGCTTTACCTCTTACTCGTGCAGTATTTGGCCGAGGAACAGGTGCGTGGTATGTACTAATTATTCCACTATTCTTAAGCTCATTTGCATATGTAGCACGTGTTGTAGAACAATCGCTATCTGAGGTGGATAATGGTGTAATTGAAGCTGCTCGTTCTATGGGAGCTAATAATTTCCAAATCATTACTAAGGTTTTATTAAAAGAATCACGTTCAAGTCTTATTATGGGACTTGCGGTAACATTAATATCAATTATTGGATATACTAGCTTTGCTTATGACTTTGCTGGAGGTGGATTAATTTCCCGAATCTATCAAATATATAGATATCATCCAACAGATTATTTAAAGCAGGGGTCATTCTGGGCAGTATTAATTTTAGTTGTTGCAATTGTTCAACTTATTCAACAAAGTGGTTTATTAATCGCAAAGAAATTAGATAGGAGAAATTAAATATGAAAAACAAATTATTTTTATTAGGAGCTGTAGCTTTAACTGCAGTTTCAACTTTATCATTAACAAGCTGTGGTGGAAATGATAAAACTATTAGAGTTGCTGCAAGCGAACTTCCACATGCAAAAATTTTAAATGAGGCAGTTGCTCCTGTACTTAAAGAAAAGGGATATGATCTTCAAGTATCTGTACTTGATTGGACAGTTCAAAATTCAGCTGTTGCTAGCGGTGATTATGATGCTAATTATTTCCAACATGAACCTTATTTAAATACATATAATTCATCAGTATCTGAATCTGCACAATTAGCATTAGCTTGCAAAGTTCACTTTGAAAAGTTATGCTTATATGCATCAGATACAACAAAGAAGGAACTTGTAAATGGTTCTAAGATTGAAATTGTTGATGATTTATCAAATGTTGAACGTTCATTATTGTTATTACAATCTAAAGGTATTTTAACTATTAATAGTTCTGCATATAATGATAAGAATGAATTTGTTAACTTTGATAAAAATAATCCTAATGCTACTGTTACATTTACAGCAAATTATGATAAGTGTAGTTTAAAAAGTCTTGCCGAAAGCCAATTAACAAATGCATTAAAGGATTATAATTTTGGTGTTATTCCTGGTAATACAGCATTAACTGGTTTAGGCAGTGATTATGCAACACGTATTGTATTTGGTGAAGATACACCTGAAGAAACATTAACTTTACGTGCTAATGGTATTGCTGTTAAAAAAGAAAACTTAGAAAGTGAAAAGACTAAAGCTTTAGTTGATGCTTTCTCAACAGATTCTGTTAAAAACTATATTGCTAATACATTTGGTGAATCTGTTGTTTATCATTATATTAATTTATTAAAGTAAAAAAATAAGGCTTTGAATATATTTTCAAAGCCTTTTGTGTTATATTTAACATAGGTGATATTTATGCGTATTGGTTTAGCAAGTATGAAATTTGTTAATGGTGATATAGATTTTAATTTAAGTGAAATCGAAGCGGCTATAAATAAAGTGAAAAATGAATGTGATATGCTTGTGTTTGGAGAGGCATTTTTGCAAGGATTTGATAGCTTATCATGGAATTATCAAATTGATAAGCAAATTGCCTTATCTCAAAATTCATTTTATATGGAATATTTAAAATCACTATCCAAAACTAATAAAATTGATTTAATTATTCCGTATATTGAACTAGATAATGATTCTATATATTCAAGTGCTGCAGTTATAATTGATGGAAAGATTAGCTATAACTATAGACGTATAAGTACTGGCTGGAAAGAGATTCTTAAAACCGATACTCATTATAAAGAAGGGGATAAAGTATTAGAATTTGTTTATAAGAATCAAATTTTTGAATTAGCGTTATGTGGAGATTTATGGGATCATACTAGTACATTTCAAACTGATGCAATAGTTATTTGGCCAGTTTATGTAGATGCTACTAAAGAAGAATGGGATAGTGGATTATTAGAGGAATATGTTAATAAAGCTAATGAAGTATCTAACAAGGTTTTAATGGTTAATTCATTAACAGATAATGGTGCTATCGGTGGTTCTTTAGTTATTAGAAATGGCCACTTAGATAATACACCAATATTAGAAAAAAATGCTATTCAAATTATTTAATTAGAAGATAGCCAAATTAATCTAACAAATTAAATAATCTTATAATAAAAAAATCTACCCTATTTTATTAGGATAGATTTTTTTTAGTTAATACGTAGTACAACGCATTTTAGATATAATTGTTCTTCACCTGAAAGAAGCGCAGGATGGTCAATTGATTGAACACGCAAATCTATAAATTGAATTTGACGCTTTGAATCAATAGCAGCTTCTTTAAGCATTTGCATAAATAAATCAATAGTCATATTTTGAGAGCAAGAATAAGTTAATAAATATCCACCCTTTTTAACAAGCTTCATAGCTTGAAGATTTATTTCTTTATATCCTTTATATGCTTTTTTGATTGTATCTTTTGTTTTTGTAAATGCTGGTGGATCAAGTACAATTACATCAAATTTATCTTTTAAGCTTTGATCACGTAATAGTTCAAAAACGTCACAACATTTTGTAGATAAATTAGAAAATCCATTTAATTTAGCGTTTAGTGCTATTTCATCACAAGCTCTTTGAGATATATCACATGCAACTACACTTTTTGCACCGTATTTACAAGAATTTAATGCAAATCCACCTACGTTAGAAAAAGCGTCTAGAACATCTTTATCTTTTACGTAATATTTAACATTATCTCTATTTAACTTTTGGTCTAAGAAATATCCTGTTTTTTGTCCGTTTTCAACATCAACATAAAATTTGATTCCGTTTTCTAAGACTTCTACGCGAGGATCAAATGAACCATAAACTGGTCCTTTTATCATTTCTAAACCTTCTTTTAAGCGTACAGGCATATCGCTTCTTTCATATATTCCACGTGGATTTAAGACTTTTACAAGAATATCAATAATATCTTTTTTAATCTTATCCATACCTAATGCTAGAAATTGTACTGATAAAATATCTGCGTATTTATCTACTATTAAACCAGGTAAGAAATCGGCTTCAGAGAAGATTAAACGACAACAATTTGAATCATTAAATAGATTTAATCTGTGACTAACGGCATATTTTATACGCTCTTCAAAGAATGAAGTATCAATTACATCATCTTCATTGTATGATAAAATTCTAATCATTATCTTAGAAGAAGTATTTAAGAAACCGTAGCATACAAATTTATGATCAAGAGTTAATACTTTAACAACTTCACCGTTCTTAATTTCGCCTTCAAAGGAATTTACTTCATTATTGTAAATCCATGGAAAACCTTCTAGTTTTTCTTTTTCTTCATTTTTATTTAAAATGATATTTAACATTTTTATTCCTCGATGAAATTTAAAATATCTGAATATACCTTTTCATTATTTTTTTCTTTTAAGATTTCATGTCTCATGTGTGGA
>JAEELC010000007.1 GCA_016288675.1 Acholeplasmatales bacterium
ATATTTATTATTGTTACCAAAGCTTCAATATGCTGCTAATTTCACAACGGCGGTGATTTTATCACAAAAATTTTTTTTATGTGAGTTTTTTTACAAATTGTATTATATATGCTATTAAACATTTTTATAGTTTGTTATAATATAGTTAAGGTAAGTATTAATTACGGGATAAAGGAAGGAAAAAGAAATGAAATTATTAATTAATCAAGACGACTCTATTGGAGTAGAAATTACAGATTTAGCTCATTTACTTGATGCTGTAATCGATTTTACAAGTGAATTATTTTTAGGATTACCTAAGGAAGAAACAGTAAAAATCTTAAATAATCATGATTTTGATGATTATGCTGGTATTATTACTTATAAGAATGGTTATAATGACCAAGTTAAAGGTAATGTACATGCATATTCTAAAGCATTAAAAAAACTTGATGAAGCTAAAAGCTATGAGCAAGCATCTAAAGCTTTAAATGATTTAAATCAAGTTTTTAAAAATTTAAATTCTTCTCTATTATTTAAATTAAGTGAATAGCCTTTTCAAGGCTATTTTTTCATGAAAATTTAATATATTGACAAAAAAAGGTTATATTTAGTATAATTGTCTCATGTGTAAAGAATACTTTACACCAGGAGACTTCAAATTATGGAGAAACTAATATCTGTTATTATACCAATGTATAATGCTGAAAAAACAATTTTAAATACTTTAGATAGTATTTTAAATCAATCATATAAAAATTTAGAAATTCTTGTTGTTAATGATGGTTCTGATGATTCAAGTAGTACTCTTGTTCAATCTCTTAGAAAAAAAGATAAGCGTATTATTTTAATTGATGATGATAATCATGGTGTTTCTCATGCTAGAAATGTTGGCTTGAGAAATGCAAAAGGAGAATATGTTCAATTTGTTGATGCGGATGATACTCTTGATTTAGATTATTTTAAAATCATGCAAAATCTTCTTGCTACAAATGATTGTGATATTGCTATATGCAATAACATTCATCCATATTTTTATACACATTTAGATGATCATATTTATGATTTAACTAATCATGATGAATTTTTAAATTATTATCAACATACATTCGCTCCAACTTTACCTTGGAACAAATTATATAAAAAAGAAGTTGTTGATGGTATTTTCTTTGAAGAAAATATAAAATTTGCTGAAGATGAAGTGTTTGCATGTGCAACACTTGGTAGAATTAAGAAGGTTGTCTCTACTAAGGATGTTTTATATCATTACTCTTTTGATTATAGCGAAGAAGGTAAATCTGCAATTCAAAAATTCTTAAAGGGTTCTAAATTCTGGTTAAATCATACTTCTTTATATTACATGGAGCTTGAATGCTTACCAGCTAAAATAGATTATTTTGCTGAACATATTAAAAATAAGAGAATTCCTATTGAAAACATTAATGAGGTTTTATATCAAAGAGTTTGTGATTATGCTATATATGAATATGCAGCATATGTTGGTAGTGGCGTTGCTGAAGACGCTTTATTACAAGAATTAACTAATATATTTAGAAATACTTATTTTCATAAAGCGATTAATGTTCAAACTAAATATGGTTTAAAATTTAAGTCATTTTTTGATAAGGATTTAGAACATTATATTTATAAGCTAAACCATTCTGTATTTAATATGTATTCTACATATTTTAAGGATGAGCCTTTAAATGTAAATCCTAATATGTGTGCAGCAATGTTATTTGCTAAATTTTTTATAATTGAAAATAATTCAATTAATAATGCTAATATATTAAATAGATTAGATAATGAATTAAATGAAGGACAAAGCCCTAACGCTTTATTTGTTAATAATATTTTAAAAAATCTAAATTACTAAAGACACTTATTTAAGTGTCTTTTTTCATTCTTTTCACTACTTTTTCAAAGGAAATAACTATACCTATGGTATAATAAAAATGGTGATTTTTATGGAACGTTTAGATAAAATTTTATCTCATTTAAACTATGGTACTCGTAAAGAGGTTAAAGACTTAGTTAAAAAAGGATATGTATCAGTTAATGGTAATATCGTTAAAAATAGTGATATTAAAGTAGATCCTTCTAAGGATGAAATTAAAGTATTAGAAGAGGATGTTAATTATCAAGAATTTGTCTATATTATGCTTAATAAGCCTAGCGGTGTTGTAAGTGCTACAGAAGATCCTAGATATGAAACAGTAGTTGATTTAATGCCTGAATATTCTAAGATGGGAATTTTCCCATTTGGGCGTCTTGATATAGATACAGAAGGATTAGTAATCATGAGCAATGACGGAACACTTGCTCACGCTTTACTTTCTCCAAAAAAGCATGTAGATAAGAAATATTATGTTGAATATAGTGGTGAATTTAAAGATAGCTATTTTAAGCGTATCGAAAAAGGTATTCAAATAGATGATTATATTTCTAAGCCAGGTAAGGCTGAAATTATTTGCCCTGGTAAGGCTTATATTACTATTCATGAAGGAAAATTTCATGAGGTAAAAAAGATGTTTGAAGCTTTAAATATGCATGTCGATTATTTAAAGCGTGTTGAATTTAAGAATATAAAATTAGATGAAGCATTAGCTCCTGGTGATTATAGACCTTTAACTGAAGAAGAAATAAAAGGTCTTAAGGAAGTATTATAATGAAAAATAATGATAAAACTAATGTAATGCGTATACTTGATCAAAAGAAGATTAATTATGAAGCGTATTATTATCCTGTAGACGAATCTCAATTAGATGGTAGACATGTTGCAGATTCATTAAATGAAGATTATGCAGACGTTTTTAAGACACTTGTTTGTGTAGCTCCTTCAAAAAAATATTATGTTTTTGTAGTTAATATTATAGATGAACTTGATTTAAAAGCTTGTGCTCGTGCTGTTAAAGAAAAGAGCGTTGAAATGATTGCTGTTAAAGATATTGAAGGGGTAACTGGTGGATACGTTAGAGGTGGTACAAGCCCTATTGGAATGAAGAAATTATATAAAACTGTTATAGATAATAAAGCTAAAGATAAAAGCTTTATTTTTGTTTCAGGTGGTAAAAGAGGAACTCAAGTTAAACTAAGTCCTCTAGACTTAGCTAAACTTATTAATGCCTCTTTCGAGGATTTAAGAAGAGATGAATAAGGTTATTAATAACTGGAAAAAGAAACTACTAGATGTTGGTAAGCGTAATATGCTAATGAATTATCGAGCTAGAACTAGCTCTAATTTAACATTTTATGTTGATGACATTTACTCATTTTATAAAGACTATACTGATTTTAAAAAATATGAAATCGCAAAGATTTTTAAAAACCTAGATGAAAATATTTCTGCAAGCGATATAACTGAGGCTGTTGATGAATATGATGTTTTAAATACCGTTACTGAAGCTAATGGCACTTTAACTATAAAGAAAGACAAATATAGTCGTGACGAGATTGATGAATTTAAGAAGAATTTTAAAGGCGATAAAAGAAAGAATTATTTATTTTGTGAAACAATTAATTCAAAAGCTAATAGCGCACTAACTTTACTTCGTAGAAAGTCAAAGCTTATTAGAGAAGAAAATGGTATTGAGTCTTTATTTATGTGCTTTTTCTTTGTACATTATAAAGATAAAAATGAATATTATGATGCCCCATTAGCTTTAGTGCCTACTAAGATTACTAGTAAACGCGCATTTGATACTCAAGTTATTGAAGCTATTGATGATGATTTTTTAATTAATGAAAATTTATGCTATTTTATGCGAGTTAATTATAAAGTTGATATTAATAGAAATCATGATGAGGAATTAGAAGATTATATTAATCGTGTTACTAAGATTTTTGAATCATTAAAATTTGAGGTAGTTCCTCAAGTTTCTTTAGGCATTTTTTCATTTTCTAAAATTATGATGTATAACGATTTAGATCAAAATGAAAGTCTAATGGTTAAAAATCCTTTAATTGATTCATTCGTTGGTTTAAAATCTAATTTAAATGAAGGTATAGATACTAATTTTAAAGAAGAGGATATAGATAAACAAAACCAAGTATTAAAAGCCGATTCAAGCCAATATGAAGCTATTTATTATGCTAAGCAAGGATTATCATTTGTTTTACAAGGACCTCCAGGAACTGGTAAAAGCCAAACAATTACAAATATGATTGCTGAGCTTATCGGTCAAGGTAAAAAGGTTCTTTTTGTTTGTGAAAAATCTAGTGCCTTAGAGGTTGTACATCAAAATTTAAAAAAAGCTTCCTTAGATCAATTTGCATTACCTATTTATGATACTAAAGCGAGCAAAAGAGATGTAGTAGCTAATGTATATCAAAATGTTAAAGATGGTCAAAAGCTTACTAAATTAAGTGATGATGGTAAAAAAATTATTGATAATGTTTCAAATTATCAAACTTTCTTTGAAGATTATAAATCTTATTTAACTAAGAAAAGAGCTCCATTAAACAAAAGCTTTAGTGATATAATTTGTGATTCATTAACTAAAGCTCCTGTTTTAGATTTTGATATTGATAATATCTTAAATATATCAAAGGAAGAATATCAAAATCTTCTTGAAAATGTAGATGTACTTGCTTTAGAGCTTAAGGATTTAAATTATAGTCCTAGTGTTAATCCATTTAAGGG
>JAEELC010000072.1 GCA_016288675.1 Acholeplasmatales bacterium
ATATGAATAACAAAAAAATAGGATTATGTATTAAAGATTATGAAGTGGAGGATTTATTAAATTTGTGTTTGAAATATAAAATCAACACATATCACAAGGAGGAATTTAAAAATCACCATTTATATATTATTGAAAATAATAATATATATTATGTAAGTACTATCATAATGCATAATACAAAATTTGATATATTATTACATAGTGTATCTGAATTAGAACAATATTTAGCAATTGAAGCTTAAAAATCAAAACATAATAACAAATAAAAATGACCTATATCATAAAAATATAGGTCATTTTTTTAGAAAAAAAGTAAGCATATGCTTACTTATCTTCTCCTGTAATTTTAATTTGTTCAGTTAATCTCATAGTAGGTTTATCAACCTTACCATTCATAATGTCTTCAAGTGGAGCATATCCATAATCTTTAAAGAATTGAACTTGGAAATCTTTAAGTCTATCATGTCTAATCGCATCACGAATGTCATGCATAAGCATCTTTAAGAATTTTAGGTTTTGAATTGTAAGAAGTCTAGCACCAAAAATTTCTTCTTCCTTAATTAAATGGTGAATATATGCACGTGAGAAATTCTTACATGTATAGCAATCACATTGTTCATCAATTGGACGGAAATCTTTATAATAATCTTGATTTTTAATTCTAAGTCTACCATGATGAGTTAATGCTGTACCATGACGAGCAATACGAGTTGCATCTACACAGTCAAACATATCAACACCATTCATAGAACCTACGACTAAGTCATCAGGTGAACCAACACCCATTAAATAATGAGGCTTGTTTTCTGGTAAAATAGTCTTCATATATTCAAGCATGTCATACATTTCTTTTTTAGATTCACCAACAGCAAGTCCACCAATTGAATATCCTGGAAAATCAATTTTTTCAAGTTCTTCAAGACAATGCTTTCTTAAATCTTTAAAAGGACCACCTTGTACAATACCAAATAATGCTTGTTCATCAGGTCTTTGGTGAGCATCCTTACCACGCTTAGCCCAACGCAATGTACGTTCAATTGAATTTTTCATATAGTCATATGAAGCGTGGAATGGTGGACATTCATCAAAGCTCATCATAATATCAGCACCAAGGTTATTTTGAATTTGAATACTCTTTTCAGGACTTAAAAATAATTTAGCTCCTGATTTATGATGTCTAAATGTTACACCTTCTTCAGTAATCTTACGAATCTTAGAAAGAGAGAATACTTGGAATCCACCAGAGTCAGTTAATAAAGCGTGATTCCATTTCATAAATCCACGGATTCCACCAGCTTTCTTAACTAATTCATCTCCTGGAGCAAGCCAAAGATGGTAAGTATTACCTAAAATCAATCCATCAGAAACAGCTTCAATTTCTTCTGGTGATAAAGTTTTTACTGTAGCTTTTGTACCTACAGGCATAAAGATTGGTGTTTCAAAATCACCATGAGGTGTATGTAAAATACCAAGTCTAGCACCAGTTTGTGCATCTTTATGGATAAGTTCATACCAAACAGGTTGTTTTTCCATAATTAGTTCCTTTCTAGGAATATTGGTTTAGTAATCTTAAGAGGAATAAATCCCTCAACTTTTTTAGCGTTTTGATCATCAATGAATCCAATTTCCTTTAAAAAATTTATTTTATCAAATTCTTGTTCATCAATATTTGTGATAATTTTTAATACATAATTATCTTTAATTTGATGATCTAAAAACTCTATAAATGCTTCTTTTGTACTTTCATCAAATGTCTTAAAATCTAGAAAAATATTACCAAGCTTAAATTCATTCATTTGAGAAATGATTTTTATTAATGCATAACCATTAACATGACCATCATTCTCAAATGCCATCTTTACATCACGCTTATCATTTAAAGCGCCGTATAAAGTATTTAAATCTTCAAATAATTCTAAATCTGACTCTACGATATTTCTAATTGTATAAGCCATATTATGCTCTTCTAATTGAAGAGATCTTTTGTTCGCTTAAAGGTCTATCTTCATAATTTGTTTTTGTAGTTGCAATTTCATCTAGTGTATCAAATCCATCAACTAGAACACCAAATGCTGCATAAGCACCATTTAAATGGCTAGCTTCTTGATGACAAATAAAGAATTGGCTTGAAGCACTATTTGGAGCCATTGTACGTGCCATAGAGATAACACCACGGTCATGTGCTAAATAGTTTCTAACACCGTTAGAAGCAAATTCACCCTTAATTTCGTCCTTGCTTCCACCCATACCAGTACCTTCTGGGTCTCCACCTTGAATCATAAATCCTTCAATAACACGATGGAAAATTAAACCATCATAGAACTTTTGATCAACAAGCTTTAAGAAATTTTCTACAGTAATTGGAGCTGTAGCTGGGAATAATTCTAAAGTCATTGTTTTACCATTTTCCATAGTAATAACAACACGTGGGTTTGTTTCGTTTAAAAATGATTGATATTGTTTCCAAATTGACATATATAAGTCCTCCTAATTAGTGAATAAACATTGCATCTCCAAAGCTAAAGAATCTATAACGTTCTTTTACAGCTTCTTTATATGCATTTAAAATGTGATCCTTACCTGCTAAGCTTGATACTAGCATAACTAGAGTAGACTTAGGAAGGTGGAAATTTGTAATAAGTGCATTTACTGCATGCCACTTATAACCTGGATAAATAAATATTTCTGTCCAACCATGGCATTCCTTAAATCCATTATCCCAAGCACTTTCTAAAGTTCTGCAGCTAGTAGTACCTACAGCTACAATTCTTCTACCTTCAGCTTGAGCACGATTTAATTCATCAGCTACTTCTTGGCTCATTTCATAATATTCAGAATGCATCTTGTGCTTTGTTACATCTTCTTCAGCAACAGGACGGAATGTACCAAGACCAACATGTAATGTTACTTCTAGTAACTTAATACCTTTATCATTAATCTTTTGTAATAATTCTTTAGTAAAATGTAATCCTGCAGTTGGAGCAGCAGCTGAACCTGGATTTTTAGCATATACTGTTTGATACATATTTGGATCATCTAGCTTTTCATGAATATATGGTGGAAGTGGAGTTTCACCAAGCTTATCTAAAACTTCTAAGAAGATACCTTCATAATGCATCTTAAATAAGCGGATCCCATCCTCTTCTTCACCAACACATTCAGCACGTAGCATACCATCACCAAAATTTACAAAAGTACCAACCTTAACACGACGAGCTGGCTTACATAATGTTTGCCATACATCATTTCCAGTATCCTTAAGCATTAATACTTCTATATGTGCATCAGTTTCTTCCTTTAAACCAAATAAACGGGCAGGAATAACCTTAGAGTTGTTCATTACAAGAACATCTCCAGGATTTAACATATCTATAATATCATAGAAATGCTTGTGCTCTAATTCACCAGTATTTTTGTCTAAGCAAAGAAGTCTACACTCTTCTCTATGTTGTAATGGAGTTTGTGCAATTAACTCCTCTGGTAATTCATAATCAAATTCATCTAATGTTAACATATACTAAAAAAATCCTTTCATAAGTGATTTTCCTAAATGTTCATAAGCTTTTCTAGTTGCAATACGACCTCTAGGAGTACGATTAATATATCCCTCTTGAAGAAGATATGGTTCATACACATCTTCAATTGTCTCCTTAACCTCTCCAATTGATGCGGCTACCGCATCAAGACCTACAGGACCACCATGAA
>JAEELC010000073.1 GCA_016288675.1 Acholeplasmatales bacterium
CATTAGGTAAGCTTATGAATGAAGAAAGCTATAATGCCGCAAGAAATGTTGATTGCATTTTATTTATGGTATCATGTGATGCTCCTTTAGGTAAAGGAGATCAAATGATTATGGATCATTTGAAAACATTTAAGGAAGATGTATATCTTGTTATTAATAAAATCGATTTACTTGAAGATAGAAAAAAATTATGTGATATTATTATTTCTTACAATCAACAATATAATTTTAAAGAAGTATTCCCTATTTCTGCTAAGACAGGAGAAGGAGTATTAGAACTTACAAGTTTCTTAAAGACTAAATTACCATTTGGACCAAAATATTATCCTGATGATATTATTACTGATCACCCTGAACGCTTTATTGTATCAGAATTAGTTCGTGAAAAGTGCTTATATCTAACTCAAGATGAGGTTCCTCATTCAATTGCTGTAATTGTAGATTCAATGAAGAATATTGAAGATTCTGATAGAGTAGAGATTTATGCAACAATTTATGTAGAACGTGATTCTCAAAAAGGTATCGTATTAGGTAAGCAAGGTGCTATGATTAAAAAGATTAAGGAACTTGCTCGTAAAGATATTAAAAATCTATTAGGTAGCCCTGTAGAACTTAATCTATGGGTTAAGGTAAAAAAGAATTGGACAGAACGTCCTGATTCTATGAAAGCCTTAGGTTATCAAAAAGATGAATACTAATAAAATGTGTTTTTAACACATTTTATTTTTTAAAGGAGGTGTAATCTATGGAAGAAGAATATACTGGTATTGTTATAAGAACTATTCATTTTAATGAATCTAGTGAGATAGTTCATGTTTTAACAAATCAAGGGATAATATCTGTTATGGTTAAAGGTGCTAGACGATATAAAAGCCATAAGCTTAGCTTTTGTATACCAATGACAAAAGTAAGCTTTAAGGTTACATCCTCTAAGATTTCTTCTTTAATTGATTATACTATCCTTAATGACTATTCAATTATAAAAGAAGACTTGAAGAAGAATTTATGGTTTTCTTATATTCTTGAAATAGTTAATAAATTACCTGATAATTCATATTATAGAAATATTTATAATTTGATAGATAAAATCTTTGAACTAGGTAGTTTTAATAATCCTATGTTATTAATAATGATTGCTCAAACTAAATTATTAAAAATATATGGTGTAGAACCAGAATTAAAGAAATGTGTGATTTGTGGTAAACCAAATCTTGATTTCTTTAGTATTTCTAATGGTGGATTTGTATGTAATAATTGTAGCGCAAATGATAAAACTAATGCTAAGCCATATTTAGATATAAGAACATTATATTATTTTGATATTTATAATGGAAATTTAAATGACCTTAGTAATATTGATTTAAAAGATGTTTTCTTAAATTTAAAGGCTTATTATGATTATTATGTGGATATAAAATTACACTCTTTATCTAGTCTTATTATTTAAAGTTATTTTCTTTACTTTTGTTATTTAATATACTATAATTTACCTCGGGTCAAATATCTTGAGGTGATAATTGTGATTTATATGATTATATATATTACTGCGGGAGTATTTGTTTTTGTATTGTTGTTAGCTGTTTTATATTCTTTACGCTATAAACTTAAAGAGATTTCAATTTATAAAAATTTAAAGAAAATTAGAAATGTTAGTATTTTAAAAAACTTTCAAATAAATCATAAAAAGATGCGTTATGTATTAGTATCTGAAAAAGGTTTATTTGTTGTAAATGTAATAAATGAAAAAGGTACATTCTTTGGTAGTGATTTTGATAAAACATATACAATTGCCCGTGGAGATAAGAAGATGCATATTGTTTCACCTTCAATTTCTACAAAGGAATATGTAAATGATTTAAAGGCTTTATGTCAAAATCTAGGATATCAAAATATTCCAATTTATATGGGTATTATTTATACTCGTGCAAACACTAGCTATGTAGCAAGTTCATATAAATACAAGAATGGTAAAGAAATTGTTTCTACTTTACGTATTAAAGTTAATAAGGCAATGAATAAAGGTGAGGTAATTAACCTTTATAATGATCTATCTTCAGAACAACGTAAATCACATGATATTGATGTTGTATATTATGATAGAAGTTTTGAATCAACAACTAGATAGTCTTTATGGACTATCTTTTTTCTTTTTGATATAATTTGAAATGGTGATTTTAATGTCTAAGATTAATAATTTGTTCAATAGTTTAGATAATGATGATTTAGATTTGATTTGTGATAGATTAGGATATGGAGATTCTGATTTAGCAAATGATAGAATAAGTAAAATTTTAACTATTGAGTCTATATATAAAACTGATAAAGATACATTAGGTTATTTATTAACTGGTGAGGAAATTGAATTTTTAAAAGCTAATCTAGATAAATCTTTAGATAAGTCTAGCTTAGTATTAAATTTAAATTCTTTAGCTTTATTTTTAAAAGATACTGATTCTTATTATAAAGTTCCTGAGGAACTTAAGAAAAGCTTAAAAAGAGCTATTTCTGCATATGAATCAAATTCTAAGCAAATAGAAGATACTAAGGTTGTCATTTATTTAATTCTTGGATTAATAAGAATTAAAGGCGCTTTAAAAGTTAAAGATTTAATTTCAAAAATTAATGAATTTGTATCATTTAATGATGAATTGTTTGAAGTATGTTTAACTCATCCTTTATTTAAGAGATTTTTAACGATTGTTAAACATAATAGAAATGAATTTGTTACATTTAAAGAATTTAAAGGAGTTAATTACGATTTTTATAAATTCTATAATAAGAATATTGATACAGATAAATTGTCTGTATTTACAATTGGTAAGAATATCATAGATACATCAAGTACTAATTATGATAAGATATTAGATTATCCTCGTGTTTGTTATGTGCTTGGTAAAATAAATAAGAATGAGCTTATATTATTTGTTGGTAATAATAATTACGATTATGAGAATTTTATTGATATAGAATTATTAGATTATTTAGATGATGAAGATATTCGTGTTTTAGATGATTATTTTAGAACTTTACCAAGCTTTATTGATGTTTCAGAAAATTCTTTATTTATTAATCCTAGAGTTGGTAATGATGTTGATTCTGTTGTTTCTTTATTATATAGACAAGCAACTATTACTTATAAAAAGAGAGTTGACCAAGAAGAAGTTAATTCAGATTCTAAGCTTGATGATCATATAAGAAAATTACAAATATCAATGCTTGAGAATAATTTTTCAATTGTTGATGATATGATTGAAACATATGATTTAACTGAAAAAGATGAACAATTCTTACTTTCTCTTAAGTCTTCAAAAGAACAAGAATATGCTGTCCTTAAATGTAGAAAAGATGGAATTGAATTAGTTAATACGAAAACTTTAGATACTTATTTAGTAAAAATTGAATTAAATAATTATTATAGAGATCATAAACTTATTCCACATTTAGCACATATTACTTTAGCAGTATATGATTCAAATTTAATTATGTTTACATACGCTCCAGGTAGAGATTTAATGAAGGAAGAATTAGATAAGTATAATGATATTTTTAAACATAGTACTGAAATAAAAAAATCTTTATAAAAAACAGCACTTGCAATTATTGTCATTTTTGATATAATTGTAAATGCAATCTGGTTGAGTGGTCAAGTGGTTAAGACGGAACCCTCTCAAGGTTCAATCACGGGTTCGATTCCCGTCTCGACTACCAAATTGATAATTATACGTTTGATATTCTTTATCGAACGTTTTTATTTTGCATAAAAAAACCTTACTAATTATTAGCAAGGCTTTATTTGTTAGATTTGATTTATTGAACGAAGATATCTTTCTAAAATAATTTGAGCTGCAGCAGAATCGATAATCATTTTTTGCTTTTTCGAATTCTTTTTATTTAAATGTAACATTTCGCTAGCTTCTACAGTAGTATTTCTTTCATCTTGAAACTTTATTTCAATATTTGGAAAATGTGGTTGAAGCTTTTTAGCGAACGCCTTAACAATAGGTGTCATTTCACATTCATCACCGCTTGGATATAAAGGATAACCCATAACTATATGTTCAATACGTTCTGTTTTTGCAATTTTTAAGAATTGTGCTAAACAATCATCATAATCATCAGGAGCAAAATGTAAATTTGGTAGTGCAGTTGTAAACATACCACTTCTAGAAATTGCTAGACCTAGAGAACTTCTTCCAAGATCTAGAGATATAATATTCATTAACATAATTTATCACCAATTTAATTATACATAAATATTTCAAATTATAAAGAATTAAGTTTTGTTATGTTATAATTTAATTAGTAGTGGAGGCTTTTTATGGATTTAAATGAAGTTAAATTTAATTTAGAAAAAAGAGGATTTAAAGTTTCTTTATTTGAAAATGGAAAAGAAGTAGTTTCATATCTAAATAAGGAAATTGATAATACTACAGTTGGTATTGGTGGTTCTGTTACTGTTAAAGAGCTTGGTCTATTTGATGAACTTAAAACTCATAATACTGTTTGGTGGCATAATGATAATAAGCAAGCTTTAGAATATGGTGTTTATGCTATTAGATGTAATGCAGCTAATACAGATATTTACATATCATCTGTAAACGCAATGAGTAAAGACGGAATAATGATAAATTTAGATGCAACTGGAAATAGAATAGCTTCAACTGTATGGGGACATAAGAAGTGTTATTACATAATTGGTGTTAATAAAATTGAAGATGATTTTGAAAAAGCATACAATCATGTAAAAAACATTAGCGCTCCAAGAAACGCTAAGCGCCTTAATTTAAAGACTCCTTGTGCTGTTAAAGGAGACAAGTGTTATAACTGTAATTGTGAAGCAAAAATTTGTAGAACTTTTATGATTTATGAAGCTCCTAGTAAGGGACAGGATATAGAAATAATAATTGTAAACCAAACACTAGGTTATTAATGAAAAAATAAGCCTTTTGAATACGCTTTCAAAAAAATAATTATTGTATTATTTTCGAAATAATATATAATTTAAGCCATAAATGCAATGAAAAGAAAATAGTAATTAGTTTTTAATCTATTAAGCGAGTTATCGTTGGTGTGAGGGTAATATAGAAAAATTAATGAACGCCTTCTTGGAGCAGATTCTTGATAAAAAAAGAACTCCGGGTTCGCCCGTCAAAGCGTCTGAGTTTGATAGAACTCATAGAGTTTCATTACTGTGAAGTGATGATTAACTAAGGTGGCACCACGTTTATATACGTCCTTAGACAAATTATTTTTTTTGTCTATGGACGTTTTTTTCTTCCATAGACTTGGAGGGAAAATATGAAAATAAAAAAATTATTATTAATTGTCCTTCTTTCTATCACATTCATTTTTGGAATGACTTCATGCAAAAAGCAAAAACAAAAGCTTGTTGTTACTACAAATGCTGAGTTTAATCCATTTGAATATGTAGAAAATGGAAAAATTACAGGTTTTGATATTGATCTAATCAGAGCTTATGCAAACAAAAATGATCTAGAACTTGATATTCAAGATGTTGATTTTGATGGAGCTCTTATTGCTGTATCAACTGGTAAATCAGATCTTGCTATCGCTGGTATTACAGTTAGCGAAAAGAGAAAAGAAACTATGTCTTTCTCAAATTCTTATTATTCAGCTGACCAAGTTGTTATTGTTAAAGATGGTTCTAAATATGAAAATCTAAATCAAGATGAAATACTAACTCAATTATCTCTAGATAATGCTAAAATCGGTTGCCAAAGAGGTACAACTGGTGAATATTTCATCGAAGGTGATGAGGACTGGGAATTTGATGGAATCAAAGGCGCAGAAGTAAAATCATATGATAATGGAGCTTTAGCGGTTACTGCATTATCTAATGGTCAAATTGATGCTGTTATTATTGACTCAGCTCCTG
This sequence comes from Acholeplasmatales bacterium, assembly GCA_016288675.1. Classification (GTDB taxonomy): domain Bacteria; phylum Bacillota_I; class Bacilli_A; order Acholeplasmatales; family Anaeroplasmataceae; genus JAEELC01. Next base: position 5,897 of record JAEELC010000073.1, read on the forward strand.
CTCGTGTTTTATGTAAATCAATAAAAAATGTTAAGATTGTAAAAGATGTATTATTAACTAGTGAAGAATACGCAATTGCTGTAAATAAAGAAAATACTTCTTTAGTAGAGTCTTTAAATAAATTTATTTTTGAAGCTAAAGAAGATGGTACATTAGATGCTATTGTTAATAAGTATTTTGGTACTGAAACTGAAGATGTTGTTATTGATGATAAATCTACATTTAATAAAGATAATATTTTATCTATTTTCAAAGGATTAGGTAATACATTAATTATTACATTTACAGCCTTTCTTTTAGGTATTTTACTTGGTGTATTAGTATCTCTTGCAACTAATATGCAAACTAAGAATAAAGCTTTATTAGCTTTAAAATATTTAGCCAAGGGTTATGTAATGATATTTAGAGGGACTCCTATTATCGTACAATTATTAATTATTTACTATATTGTATTTAAATCATTTACTGGTAATGCTATATGGATTGGTGTATTATCATTTGGTTTAAATAGCGGAGCTTATGTATCAGAAATTGTACGTGGTGGTATTGAATCTGTTTCAGCAGGACAAATGGAAGCTGGTAGAAGCTTAGGTTTAAATTACCATACTGTAATGAAAAAGATTATATTCCCACAAGCAATTAAAAATGCACTTCCTTCATTAGGAAATGAATTTATTTCATTAATTAAGGAAACTTCAGTAATTGGATTTATCGGTGCATTTGATTTGACATTAGCATTTAGAAAGATTGCAAATGCAACATATGATTATACAAGCACTTATTTATTAATGGGATTATTATATTTCTTATTAGTATTACTATTTACTTGCATCTTAAAGTTAATTGAAAGGAGATTAAATCATGATAGAATTAAAGGACGTTAATGTTACTCTTAATAAGAATGAAATTTTAGATGGTATTAATCTTACTATTAAAGATGGAGAAGTAGTATCTATTATTGGACCTTCAGGTTCTGGTAAATCTACATTAATTAGAACTATGAACCATCTTGCTAAGCCTATTAGAGGTAAAGTAATTATTAATGGTTGTGAAATTACTGATAAGAATATTGATGTTATTAGACAAAATGTAGGTATGGTTTTCCAACAATTTGAACTATTCCCACACTTATCAATCCTTGAAAATATTATTTTAGCTCCTGTAACATTAAAGAAAATGACAAGAGAAGAAGCTTGTCAAAAAGCTTGTGAATTATTAAAGCGTGTTAATTTGCTTGATAAATTAAATGCATATCCTAATAGCTTATCAGGTGGACAAAAGCAACGTATCGCTATTGTTAGAGCTCTTATTATGAATCCTAGTATTATGCTATTTGATGAACCTACATCAGCATTAGACCCTGAAATGGTTAAAGAAGTACTTGATGTAATTAAGGAATTAGCTAGTACAGGTATGACAATTTGTATTGTTACACATCAATTAGGATTTGCACGTGATATTTCTTCTAGAGTTTTATTTGTTGCAGATAAAAAAATTCTTGAAGATGGTACACCTGAAGAAATATTTAATAATCCTAAAACAGATAGACTTAAAGATTTCTTATCAAAAGTTAATTCATACTAAAAAAATG
>JAEELC010000074.1 GCA_016288675.1 Acholeplasmatales bacterium
CCTTGTGCCTTTAAGAATGTGAACATCATAGCACCACCAACTAAAACCTTGTCAGCTTTTTGGATTAATGCTTCGATAACACCAATCTTATCAGAAACCTTAGAACCACCCATAATGGCAACATAAGGTCTCTTTGGAGTATCTACAGCTCCACCAATGAACTTAATTTCCTTTTCTAGTAAGAAACCAGCAGCAGCATTACCTTCACCGATGTGAGAAGCAATACCCATATTTGAAGCAGCAGCTCTATGAGCTGTACCGAATGCGTCATTAACAAATAAGTCACCTAGACTTGCCCAATAAGCACCAAGTGCATCATCGTTCTTAGATTCCTTCTTAGTCTCCTTATTAGCTTCTACATCGAAGTCTTCATAACGAGTGTTTTGGAACATAACGATTTCACCATTCTTCATGTTAGCGATAGCATTTTCTAATTCTACACCACGAGTAGCATTTACGAATGTAACCTTTTGACCAATTTCTGCTTCTAATTCTGCAGCAACTGGAGTAATATCGTTCTTCGCGATATCTTCAACAGTCTTAACACGACCAAGATGAGAGAAAACGATAGCCTTACCACCATTTTCAACTACATATTTAATTGTAGGTAATGCAGCAGAAATACGTGTTGTGTCTGTAATCTTTCCATCCTTCATAGGAACGTTGAAGTCAACACGAATTAATACCTTTTTACCTGATACTTCTAAATCAGTAATTACTTTTTTAGCCATAATAAAATACCTCCATATAATAATTATAACTACGCTATAATTATATCATTTAAAAATTTACTAGTAAAGAAAATACGACAAAAAGCCACATGTTTCACGTGGCTTTATTTATTGTCATTTATTACTTTTCAACTGAATCTAAGAATTCAAGGTTCATTTCTGAGCTTTCATCAAAGAAATGGCACTTGTTCATATCAAATACAAGCTTAACATCGCTATCAAATGTTAAATCTGAACGTGATGGTACAGCTGCGATTACTGAGCAACCACTTACCTCAGTGTAAATGTTTGTTTCAGAACCAAGTAATTCAGAAATCTTAACCTTGCAGTCAACAACAGCATTTGGATATGTTTCGAACATAATAGGTTCTGATTCGTCATGAATATCTTCTGGACGAATACCTAAGAATAAAGGCTTATTAATGAATCCTTTTTCCTTAATTAATTCAAACTTACCAGCTGGAACTTCAATACGAGTACCATCAGCAGTAGTAAAGATACCTTCTTCTGATACTGAACCATTGATGAAGTTCATTGGAGGTGTACCGATGAAACCACCAACGAATACGTTTGCTGGGTGGTTATAAATTTCCTTTGGAATACCTACTTGTTGAATTCTACCTAACTTCATAACAACAATCTTAGTAGCCATTGTCATAGCTTCGATTTGGTCATGAGTTACGTAAATAGTAGTAGCATTAAGTCTCTTATGTAACTTAATTAATTCACCACGTGTAGAAACACGTAATTTAGCATCTAGGTTTGATAGAGGTTCGTCCATTAAGAATACACGAGCATGTCTAACAATAGCTCTACCTAAAGCAACACGTTGTTGTTGACCACCTGATAGGTCACGTGGCTTTCTTTGTAGATATGGGTCAAGACCTAGGATATGAGAAGCTTCACGAACACGGTGATTGATTTCTCTACGGTCTACTCTTCTTAAACGAAGACCGAATGCTAGGTTTTCATAAACTGACATATGTGGGTATAAAGCATATGATTGGAAGCACATTGCGATGTCTCTGTTCTTTGGTGCTACGTCATTCATACGTACACCATCGATTAATAAATCACCGCTTGAAATATCTTCAAGACCAGCAATCATACGAAGTGTTGTTGATTTACCACAACCAGAAGGTCCTACGAAACAAACGAAGTCCTTATCTGCAATTTCAAGATTGAAATCGAATACTGCTTGAGTACCGTTAGGGTAAACTTTATTTATATTTCTTAAGCTTAAAGTTGCCATAATTAATCCTCCATAATTTAATACACAATTATTATATCAAAACGCTTTCACAAAAAAAATGTGCAAAGTGCACATTCTTTTCAAATTATTTATTACCGCTTATCTTAAGCTTTCCAACATAAGCAGATGGAGAGCCATATGAGCCATTAAAATCTAAATCATTAGCAAATTCTTCAATACTATTTAGCAAATCAAAATAATTACCAGAGGTAATAACTAATGTAATAGGACAAGCTAATTTACCATCTTCAATTAAATAACCTTTGCTTTGTAAATTAAAATCACCACTAGTTTTATTAATACCAGCATGTGCACCTGCAAATGAATTAATATATACACCATTATTAACCTTAACGAATAATTCATCAAGGCTTTTTGTTCCCTCTTTAAAATATAAATTTGTAGGTGATATATTTGTATTGCCCTTAACCTTACCTTCTTTAAAGCCATTTCCTGTAGATTTCAAACCGAGTTTTGATGATGTATCAAGATTGTGCAAGAATGTTTTTAATATGCCGTTTTCAACAACATATTTAGAATATGTATCTACACCCTCATCATCAAAAGGAATTAAATGATATTTATTTTTTTTAGGATCATCTATAATACTAACAATATCATTAGCAATACTCTTATCCACTTTATTAACAAATTGAGTTTTTTTCTTAACTAATTCTTCACCAGAAAAATGAGATGAAAAAGCACGTAGTAAAGTAATCATACAATCTTTATCTAATACAGTATCATAAATACCTGTTTTAATACTAGTAGCGTTTATATTTTTTAAAGCCTCTACTACAGTTTTATTAATAATTTCTTCTTCTTTAATTTCATCAAAATTATTGAAATATGTCATGTAGTTTCCAGGAACTGAAATATTTCCTTTCTTAACTACAGCTTCAACACTTAAATACCCAAGGTCTTGAATATGAGTTTTATTTAAACCTTTAGTATTTTGAATAACTTCCTTTTCTTTTACAATTCCTAAACTAATTCTTACATTCTTACAGAATGTAGAAACTCCTTTAATCTTTTTCGTTAATGCCTGCAAATTATCAATGATTCTAGACTTAGGATATTTAAATAAGTCATTAACCTCATTGTCATATATAAGTACAACCTTAGAATCATCATAAAACATATGGTTTTCTTTAACATCTAAGATATTAGCTTCATCAATTAATCTTTTTACAATATTATCAATATTTGAATCATTTAAGTTTTCCACATACATTGATACATTTTTTTGATTAATATTGCAATTAATGTTAAACACGTTAGTACTATAACTAATATTTTCAGTTGGTACAGAATCAAATAATGTTAAATTATCCCCAATTTCACTAACATTATATATTTCAACATCACTTGCATTTGCTTTTTTTAATGAATCAATTAATTTATTATAATCCATTATTTATTACCTCCTGCCCCACCAACTGTCATATTTAAAATTCTAATCGTAGGTTCACCAACATTTGCACATATAGAACCAGATTTTGCACCACATACACCATGTCCAAATGTTTGGTTATTAGCAATAGCATCAATATGCATAAGTGCATCTTTTCCATTTCCAATCAATGTAGCACCACGCACAGGATGAGTAATTTTTCCATTTTCAATCATATAACCTTCGTTAACTGCAAAATTAAATTCTCCTGTAATCGGATTAACTGAACCGCCACCAAGCTTCTTTGCAAATAAGCCATATTTAGTAGATTTAATAATATCATCAAATGTATATTCTCCATTTGCAATAAATGTATTTGTCATACGACTTGTTGGTGAATATTTATATGATTCTCTTCTTGAATTACCAGTTGGTTTTTCATGCATTATAAGACCATTCTTATAATCAACCATATAGCTAGTCAAAATACCATCTTTAATAAGAATATTTCTTTGGCTCTTATTACCCTCATCGTCAATATTTGTACTACCCCATTCATCACTAATAGTTCCATCATCAATAGCTGTAAGAATATCACTTGCAATCTTTTTATTTTTCATTTTAGAAAAGACTGATAATCCTAATGCTACGCTAGTAGCTTCAAGTGAATGTCCACATGCTTCATGAAATAAAACTCCACCAAAAGCGTTATGCATAACAACAGGATATACTCCACCTACCATTAGTGGAGCATCTAGCATTATTAAAGCTTGATTTGCAACATCTTTTGCAAATTGAACTAAATCTTTAGATTTAAAGGCGTCTAAATCAAAATTACCACCAATGGTATTAGTAGCTTGTTGTCTTATGTCATCCTTAGAGGCAACAGCTAATGCTTGAATTCTTTGTTGATTGCGCTTATCGTGAATAAATTTACCAAATGTATTAAAAATTGTAACACATTGACTATATTCTTGTAAGCTAGCCTCAGCATAAACAATCAAATCTGAAGTAGATTTAATTGTATTATAAACCGTCTTTAAGTAAGGAATCTTTTCATCATAAGAAATATCTTTACTTAAGCGTTTAATATTAATTGGTCCTGTCGCAAATTCTTCTTTAAACTTATATTCTATATTTTGAGCTACACCTTTAAATGAATCTTTAAGCTTTTCTGCAAGAGAAACTAAAGATTCTATAGATAAATCATTAGTGTACCCATAAACTTCATTTGTACCTTCTAAGATACGAATCCCTGCTCCATATACCTCGTTAGAAGATATTTTATCAACATGATCAAAAGAATATGTAATACGACCTTGATAAGTATTTTCTACAAATAATTCTGCAAAATCAGCTCCAGTGCTTAAACAAACATCAAATACTTTTCTTGCAATATCTTCAGTAACCATCTTAAAACCTCCTTTATTTAGAACTATTCTATCATATTTATTTAAAAAGCTGAATATAATTTGTGAAATAATTTATAATTCTAAATTTTTATCTATTTTCATATATTTTTTGAATATAAAATAAAAAAATATCATTATTTTGAATAATATTTTTATTCAAAATAATGATATTACTTTAAAAGGCTATAAATTAAATAAGCATCCTTAAAATCTTTAGGATCGTATCCTGTAGCTAATCTAAAACGTTCTAATTTATTTAATAAAGTATTTCTATGAATATATAAAATTTTAGAACTCTTTAATACATTCATATTATTTTCAATATATACTTTTAATAGATTTTGCATTTCATAATCAGAAGCATATTCTTTAAAGACCATAATCTTAAACTCACTTAAATTAGGATTTAATAATTCATCAAGTAAAGTTTTAGAGTCATAAATAAAACCTGTTAATGAATCATTAAAGTATTTAGAAATAACATCTAATTTATCTTCTAATTCTTCTTCAGATTCAAATGTATCTAAATATACCTTCATTTTTGAATCCGCATCGAATAAATATGATTCAAAAGCTTCTTTTAATAATTTTATATCTGCATCTTTAAATACAACTTTATAATAATCTATTGTTTCATTTATTATTACATCTTCTTCAATGCTTGATAAAAATTCATTGAGCGAATCAAAATCTAAACTCTTATTTTTTAAAACAAGTGCTAAACTATTCATCTTTATCATCTATATCTACAACAATATTTGTTTCTGAATCATCATCAGGTGTATACACTTGGCTTCTTGGTGGAGCATATGGATTTTCATTTTCATTAAATCTTTCATTCATTTCCTTCATATGCTCAAATTCATTTTTAATTTCATCAGCCTTAGCATCATATCTTACATATACGGTGTTAGCAAACATATCTCCAATTGTTTTATTTCTAGTAAATATAAATACAATATTTAAAATAAATATTATACCTAAACAGCAATTAAGAACACTAATTATATCTGAGCCAACAAAATCACGTAAAACAAATTGACCAAAAGTTGGTTTAGTATTTAATTTATTTACAACCTTTGTACGAGTTAAGAAACGACCAACAGTTTGTCCTTGCCAAAAATATGCTAATACGCCTCTATATAAAAAGTCTAATACTAAATAAAATCCTGTAACTGATAAAGTTAAATTTAGTGCAGCTGAATAATAGGAATCAAAGAATCCTAAAGCTGGTTCAGCATTTAACCATTTTGTAAAATCAGCTTGCGTATTCATATCTAAATAAACACTTTGAATGAATATTGAAAGATCTCCGTTAGACTTATTATATACTTCTAAAACATTAGCTGGCATAGAATTAATAATTTCTTCAGTCATTTGTGGAAACACAATAACATTTTGCATTATACGTTGAAATATTGTAGTTATTAAAACTAATATAAGCATATCTATAAAATATGCTAAAAATCTTTGTAATGGAGTTGCTTCTACCATAAAATCATCTACTTTCTATTTTAAATTTATTATAACAAAAGAACAAAAAAAAGTCTATGTACGAGACATAGACTTAATTTTTATAATTAGTAATTTTCAGCATTCACTTCAAAATAGCTTTGTGGATGTAAACAAACTGGACAAACAGCAGGAGCTGTCTTTCCAATTACTAGATGTCCACAATTTCTACATTTCCACATTTTTTCTTCAGCCTTAGCAAATACATTTTGCATATTAATATTATCAAGTAAGGCTAAATATCTTTTTTCATGATGTGCTTCAATTTGACCTACTGCACGGAATTTAAATGCTAATTCAGCAAAGCCTTCTTTTTCAGCTGTTTCAGCAAATTCTTTATACATATCTGTATATTCATAATTTTCACCTTGAGCAGCAGCTTTAAGATTTTCAGCAGTAGTGCCAGCACCACCTAAATAATTAAACCACATCTTTGCATGTTCTTTTTCATTATCTGCAGTTTCAGTAAAAATTGCAGCAATTTGTTCATAGCCTTCCTTCTTTGCTACGCTAGCAAAGTAAGTATACTTGTTGCGAGCTTGAGATTCACCAGCAAAAGCTGTTTGCAAATTCTTTTCAGTTTGTGTACCTTTTAATTTATTAATATCGATCATAATAATACCTCCTATTTCTATAATAATTATAATCTTTTTCTTCTTTTTTGTCTTTTCTTTTACTTTAATTCTTTAGCAAGTCTTTCTAAATCTAAAATACTATATGTAGCACCTTTTATACTTATAGGTTCTAATAATGTTAAGCCTGATAAACCTTCTAAGCTTTCTTTCATAACTTTAGCAGCTTGTGGTGCCCAAGAACCATTTTCTATAAATCCAACTGTTCGATTTTGATAATTTCTAGACTTTAAAGCCTCTATAAATTGGCTCATAGATGGAAATACATCTTGATTATATGTAATACTAGCTAAAACTAATTTATTATACTTAAAGGCTTTTGATACAGCAGTACTTAATTCAGTTCTATTTAAATCTAATACTACAACTCTCTTACTATCTTCTTCTAGTAATTTTTGAAGCTCTTTTGCGACATTCATTGTATTTCCATATACACTTGATACAGCTATTAATACACCGTCTTGATCAGGTTCATAACTAGCCCAATGTTTATATTTCTCAATATAATATTCTAATCCTGTTAATAAAACTGGGCCATGTAATGGACAAATAAGCTTAAGTTTTAAATTTGATACTTTATCTAATGCAGTAAGTACATTCTTACCATATTTACCAACAATACCAAAATAATAACGACGTGCTTCCTTATCCCATTCATCGTCTATATCTAAAGCGCCAAACTTACCAAATGCGTCTGCAGAAAATAATGCTTCATCAGTTTCGTCATATGTAAACATTACTTCTGGCCAATGAACATTTGGAGCAGTAATAAAATGTAAACGGTGATGTCCTAAAACTAAAGTATCCTTATCTTTTACAATTAAACGCGAATGTGCACGATTGTTTGGGAAAAATTGATCAAGCATCTTAAAAGTCATTGCATTACCTACAAGTAATACAGCAGGATATGCCTTTACAAGTTCTAGAATAGATCCTGAATGGTCAGGCTCCATATGATTAATAATTAAATAATCAACTGAGCGTCCTTTAAGCTCAAGTCTAATGTTATTAACCCATTCTTCAGCAAATGCTCTATCTACTGAATCTACTACAGTAGTCTTATCATCCATGATAATATAGGAGTTATAACTCATTCCCTTTTCCACTTTAAATTGGCCTTCAAATAAATCAATTTTATGATCATTTACACCAACATATCGAATATCTTTTGTTATACCGCTTTTATTCATAATATCACCTCCTGTAATTCCTATTCTCTTATCATTAAAATTATAACATAATGCGATAAAATATGACAAGTGATATGCCAATAAAAAAAGCTAATCTTTCGATTAGCCC
>JAEELC010000075.1 GCA_016288675.1 Acholeplasmatales bacterium
AATTATATTACCTAGAAACTGCCATAAGTCTGTAATAAACGCATTAATTATTTCAGGTGCGATTCCTGTATTTATTATGCCTCATTTTGATACAAATCTAGAAATAGCTAATCAACCTAGCGTTGAAGATTATAAAAAAGCTATTTTAGATAATCCTGATGCTAAAGCTATATTTGTTATAAACCCAACTTATTTTGGAGCTGTAACTGATTTGGAGGCTCTAGCAGATTTTGCTCACTCGCACTCAATGCTATGTTTAGCTGATGAAGCTCATGGTGCTCATTTAGGATTTACTAATCGTCTTCCTAAGTCAGCAATGGAATGTGGATGTGATGCTTCAGCTGTTTCGATACATAAAACAGCTGGTGCTTTAACTCAAGCTTCAGTTTTATTAAGAAAAGGTGAACGTATTAGTCATTTTGACATTATGAAGGCTTTAATGATTATTAATACGACATCACCTTCAAACCTTCTTATTTCAAGTCTTGATGCTGCTAGAAAATATATGGCTCTAGAAGGTAAAGAAAAGATTGAAGAGGTTCTTGACTTAGGTGACTGGGCAAGAGAAGAAATAAATAAGATAAAAGGTTTTAAGGCTCGTGGTGAAGAATATTTTAAGGAAAATAAACAAGTTAATTATGATTCAACAAAACTTGTTATTGAACTTGAACATATTAGATTAAATGGTTTTGAATTATATAATATCCTAAAGGATAAATATAATGTTCAAATGGAACTTGCAGAACAATATGTAATTCTTGCAATTCTTGCGATTGGAACAAAGAAAGAGCATTTAGAAAATTTAATTAATGCTCTTAAAGATATTTCAAAAACTTATTATGATGATAAATTAACATATCCTAAATATCATTATGACAATCCATTCCCTGCAATGGTTATGAGACCACGTGTTGCTTATCAAGCACCACTTGCTCGTACTCCACTTGATGAAGCTTTAGGTTGTATTTCAAAAGAAATGATTATGGTATATCCTCCAGGTATTCCTCTAATTATTCCTGGTGAAGTATTCAATCAAACAATAATTGATAAGATTCATTATTACACTCAAACTGGTGCTACTGTCTTATCTGATTATCCTGATTTAACTGTATCAACTGTTGAATACCCTACATATTTAGAAAAGAGAGGCGAATTTGATGACAGATTCAATGATTAATTATACATTCCCTTTTGAAGGTGATGAACATTTAGGTACTATAATTTTATTACCTTATAGAGAAGATACTTGGGAAAATGGTGGAGCTATAGCTAAAGATGAATTCTTAAATCTTGTTAAAGCTATTTCAAACCATGAAACTGTTTATTTAATTAAATCACCTAAGGTAAAATATTCGATTGAAGATTTTAAGATTGAAAATGTAACAATCTTAGAGTTACCTTATGATGATTCTTGGGCAAGAGATAATACATTAATATTTACACTTACTAATGAAGGTAAAATCCGTGCAGTAGATTATAAGTTTAATGCATGGGGTGGAAATGTTGATGGATTATATGATAACTGGGAAGATGACGATAAATTAGGAAAAGCATTAGCTAATGTTTTAAATGTTAATAGAGTTCCTGATAAAGATTTCATTTTAGAAGGTGGTTCAATTCACACAAACGGTAAAGGATTACTTCTTACAACTGAAGCTTGTTTACTATCAGAAGGAAGAAATAAGAATTTAACTAAGGAAGAAATTGAACAACATTTAAAAGATACATTAGGTATGCAAAAAGTTATTTGGTTACCTCATGGTATTGTAAATGATGAAACAAATGAACACGTTGATAATATGGCTTGCTTTTTAGATGAGGAAACTGTATTACTTGCAACTAGTAAGGATACTAATGATTTACAATATAAATGGAGTATGGAAGCTTTAGATATTCTTGAAAATGAAACAACTGTTGATGGTAAACCATTAAATGTTATTTTAGTTAATTGTCCAAATCCATATTTAACATTAACTGAAGAAGAATCTAAGCAAATTGTATCTAGTGAACAAGCTAAAGCGCGTAATGCTGGAGATAGACTTGCTGCTTCATATGTTAACTTTTATATGGGTAAAGATTTCATTTGCTTACCAAAGTTTAATGTTAAAGAAGATGAAGAAGCTTATGAAATTTTAAATAACTTCTATAAAGGAAGTAAAAAGATTTATCAAATCGAATCTAGAAAAATATTAGTTGCAGGTGGTAATATTCACTGTGTAACAATGCAAATTGCAAAAGGAGAAAAATAAAATGAAAGTAACTGTTGCTGCTACCCAAATGAAGATTACTTGGGATATAGAAAACAATATTAAGAAAGCTGATAAGATGATTGAAGATTGCGCTAATGCTGGTGCTAATATTGTCTTATTACAAGAATTATTTGAAACACCATATTTTTGCCAAAAGGAAAAATATGATTACTTTAATTTAGCAAGTGAATATAAGAATAATCCTTATATTAAGCATTTCTCAGAAATCGCTAAGAAATACAATGTTGTATTACCACTTTCTTTCTTTGAACGTTCAGGTAATAACTACTTTAATTCATTAGCTATGATTGATGCAGATGGTAAGGTTTTAGGTTTATATAGAAAGAGCCATATTCCTACTGGAGAATGCTATGAAGAAAAATTCTATTTCACACCAGGTGATACAGGATTTAAAGTATTTAAGACTCGCTTCGGTAATGTAGGTGCTGGTATATGTTGGGATCAATGGTTCCCAGAGACAGCTCGTATTTTAGCATTAAAGGGTGCAGAATTATTATTCTTCCCAACTGCTATTGGTACTGAACCTGTATTACCAAAGGATTCTAAAGATCATTGGCAAAATACTATGTGCGGTCATGCTGCTGCTAATATTATGCCAGTTATTGCTTCTAACCGTATTGGTACTGAATCAGAAGATGAATCTAGTATGACATTCTTTGGTTCTTCATTTATCGCTTCAGAAGATGGTAACAAGGTTGAAGAAATGGATAGAACTACTGAAGGTTTCATCACTCATACATTTGATTTAGATGAAATTGCTAAGAAGCGTTATTCATGGGGTGTATTTAGAGACAGACGTACTGATTTATATAGCCCTATTCTTAAGACTGATGATTCTCAAGAATAATTATATAGAACTAACTTCTTTAAGAGAGGTTAGTTCTTTTTATTTTACAATTTTTTTAAAAATGTAAAATAAAATGCTAAATAATAAAAAATGTTGATTCCTTTTAATTATCTTGATATATAATTAAATTGTATAAAAAGGGAAAACGCTTTCAATTCAAAGGAGGAAAAAGAAATTGAAAAAAATATTTAAAGTTTTAGGGATTCCTTTATTAACTGCTGGTCTAGCTCTTACAATTACAGGATGTAAGAATCAAGCAGTTGAAGGACCAGTAGGTCCACAAGGAGAAGTAGGACCTAAAGGTGACAAGGGTGACAAAGGAGATAAAGGTGACCCTGGTCAAAATGGTGTAGATGCTACAGATGCTTATGATATTGCTAAAACATTTGGCTATCAAGGTGATTATGGTGCTTGGGTTAAGGATGTAGTATCTGGCAATCTATCTGTACAATATGGGGTAACACTTGCAGAAGATTTATCTTCATTCACATATGGATGGGATAATAGAAGAGTAGAACTTGGAGAAAAGTCTTTGTTACTAGATTCACGTTTAACTGATGCTCAAGTAGCTAATAGTGATTACTTATTTAATGATGTAACTGCAGTACTTGAAGCTGCAAAAGATGGTACAGAAGAAAGTCCAATGGTAATCTATATGGCACCAGGTGTTTATTGGACCCATGATCCAGATAGCCAATCTACTGAACAAGCAACTTTGATTACTAAGTCATGTACAAATATGCACTGGGTTGGTTTGACTGATG
>JAEELC010000076.1 GCA_016288675.1 Acholeplasmatales bacterium
TATGCCAAGCTATTGAAAAGAAGATTGATTATAAAAAAGTAGTTAATGATTATAAGGAAACAAATGGTGGTTTTATAACTGCACTAAAAGAATCCGGTATTTTCAATGATGCAAAACAAGTTGATTATATTATTGATAATGGATATCCGTTTAATCCAATATCATTGTATGCTCTAATTCAAGCGTCTGAAAAGGTAGCTCAAAACGAAAGAACACTATTTACTTTTATTTCTGATAATGATGTTAATAGCTTCAACTATTTTATTCTTAATAATGATGAATCATTGCTAAATGTTCCTATTATTTATGATTATTTCTCTAATTTAATTAGAAATAACGCTATTTATAAGGAAATTGCATATAAAGTTGATTCATTGAAAAGAATGACATTAGTAGAAGAAGAGAGAGATATTATAAAAGTAATAGCTATTATAAAATTGATAGATGACGAAGTTAAATATTCTTCATCAATTAATAATATTTCTTTATCACTTAATAAGAATCCTGAAGTAATTGAGGGAATCGTCAACTCAATGATTTCAAGAAATTTATTAAAGAAAAATGTTAATGATAATTCTATTGATTTTGCTGTAATAGCAGATAATTCTATTAATGAACTAATTAGTAATACAGTTTTAAAGAAATTTGCTGACCAACAATTAAGTGATTTATTAAATAAGTTTGATAAGAATAAGTACTATATATCTAATGAGTATAATTTTAACAATAATATGGTTAGATTCTATAAGAGTATTTATTTAGAAGCGTCTAAAGTTATGAACGTTTCTGATTTTTCAAATTTAATGGTTGGTCTTGATTGCGATGGTATTATTATTAATTTAATAAATGATGCAAAATTAAAACCTTCAGATATAATAAATATTATTTCTAATTCAAAAGTTAAAAATATTATAATTAGATATGTGGAAAAACCTTTTAATACAATTGCAAAAGATAGATTGTATTCTTTGTTCGCTGCGAAATATTTAATGGATAATAAAAAAGAAGTAAGTGATAGTGTTAAATTAGTCTTACCATCATATATTGAAGATTCTGCTAATGAAGTTAACAAATATCTAAAGAGTGTTTATGATAATGCAAAATGCTATAACTACTTTACTTTAAATAAAAATAAAGTATCTTTGAAGGAAGCTATTAATATTTCATTATCTTCAATCTTTGATAAAACAGTTATTTTTAATAATGAACAAGTTAATAAAAATAACATATCATCAGTTACTTCAAAAGCAAGGAACATAATTGTAGATGATATATTAGATCATAAAACTAATGATTACGGTACTACATCTCAAGAGGCAACAATATTTGATAGTTATAATGAATCAATAAAAAAACATGACGAAGTTATAAAATTGATTATAGATTGGCTAACATCATCAAATGGAAATAAATTAAATGCATTTGACATTGTAAGTACACTATCTAAAGCCCCTTACGGTATGAGAAAAGGAATTATGCCTCTTTACATAGCAACTGCAATTAGTAGGATTTCTATTTCTGATAATGATAATTTTGATACTGTTATTTTATATAATGACATTCAAGAAATTGAACTATCTGCAAGTAATATAGCTAGTATGGTTAACAATCCCAAAAAGTATTATTTCTGCTATACACAAATAAGTAGTAGTAAGTTGAAAGTTACAAATGACTTAATAAAATTATTTAATTGTGATTCTAGTGCTTCTTTTTCTGATAACATTATTTGTTTGGTTAAAAAAATAAAAAATAAAGTGTCAAATTTAGCACCAATTATCATAAAGAGCGATAAAAAAGATAATATTTTAGGACTTGATGAGATTGAATTGAAATTTAAAGATTTGATGTTAAAACATGATTTAAACAATTATGAATTGCTATTTAATACGATCCCTAACACTTTAAGTTGTAGTTATGATGAATTGGTAAAAAATCTTAATTCAATATTTGGTGGTTATGACATGAAACTAAATAGTTTTTATGAGAAAACCATTCAACTTGTAAAAAGCAAGTTTATTTTGAGCGATACCATTAAATCAAGCTTTGAACTATGGTATTCAAAACATAAGCAAATAGATAAGATTGTATTTGAATTGAATGAAAAGAATTTGTATAAGACTCTTAAAACTATCGAATATAATGACGATGATGCAATTAATTTACTATCTTATTCAACTCTAGGATGCAAATTGGATAATTGGTCTACTAAGAAGAGAGAAGTATTTTTTAGAATCATAGATGTAATGATATCTAAAACTGATAGTTATGTTGAAGATAGAGATGTTAATAAAGAAGAGTTTAATACTGAAAAGAATGTATCTCTATCAAGTATTGGTAAGACTTTATATTCAAATTTAGCAGACTCATTAGATGAATATGGTGACTCTATTTCTAATGAGGAAAAAGCCATTATCTTGAGAAAATTATTAAATGATATTTTGAATTAACGAGGAGGGATTTGTATGATATATTTTGATAATGCTGCAACTACATACCCTAAGCCTCAGTGCGTTTATGATGCTTTAAATGAAGGAAGTCATAAATACATGTTTAATGCGGGTAGAGGAAGCTACGCTGCTGCAAAGGAAACTTTTAAGATGATAGATGCCACACGAGAAAAGGTGGCATCCATCATTTCTACAAATAAAGAAAGTGTAATTTTTACTCCATCTGCCACAGAATCTTTAGATAATATTATTTATGGATTACAGTTAAAAGAAGGAGATAATGTTTATGTTTCTCCATTTGAACATAATGCAGTTGTAAGACCTTTAAAGTCTTTAAATGTTAATCTTATAATTATACCTTTCGATAAAGAAACATGGCAATTAAAGTTAGAAGAGCTTAATGACATTATGTTGTTGAAGGCACCTAAGTGTGTTATAATTAGTCATATAAGTAACACGACTGGATTCGAACTTCCATATGAA